>CBFHCJ010000150.1:0-11532 GCA_965654005.1 uncultured Streptomyces sp.
GCTCGGCTTCCGAGGCCACTTCTCCACCCGCACCCGCCACTACTCCACCACCCTCACCCACCTCCGCGCTGAACGCACCGCCTGGCGCACCCGCCAAGCTGACGCAGCTGTTCCGGCCCCAGTCGACCCGCGCGCCGAGACGGCCGTCGGCAGCAACGTGTCCACCGGCGGGCAGCCGGTCACTGACCGGCACGGTGACCGCGATGACCGCAGTGATCTGACCACCGGTCACCGAGCCGGTCGCTGTGCCGACACGGCCGGTCAGCGCGGCAGCGCGGACACGACCCTCGTCATCTCGCACTGGCAGTACGCCGGGACCGGCCTCCTGCCCGAACTCGCCCGCCTCGTCGACCTCCTGGAAGCCAAGCGGCCCACCCAGCCCCACGGACGTCGACCGAAAGGCCCCGGTCACTCCGGCGATCACCGACCCGGTCACCCCGGTCGCCGGCCGTCCGGCACGTCCAGACGGGAGGTGCGACGTGACGCCGGCATCGAACTCCTCACCATCCCCCAGGTCATGGAGCGCCTCCGACTCGGACGCACCGCCGTCTACGACCTCCTGCGCACCCACCAACTCCCCTCCCTCACCCTCGGCCGAGCCCGACGCATCCCCGCCCACGCGCTCACCGACCTCATCCGCACCCGACTCGAACAGGAAGCCGCCTGATGACCACCCCCACCCCCACCTCCCGCCGCGTCCGCGCGAACGGCGACGGCACCGTTTACCAACGAAAGGACGGCCGCTGGGAAGCCGCCAGCTACGTCCTCGCCCCCGCAGGCACCCGCAAGCGCGTCCGCATCTACGGCGTGACGCGGGCGGAGGCGCTGGCCAAGCTCACGGAGAAGATCGCCGCCAGCAACCGCGGCGTTCCCGTCGTCACCGCCCAGGGCAGCCTCACGGCTTTCCTCACGTACTGGCTGGAGAACGTCGCCGTCCACCAGCTCCGCGAGACCACCCACACCCGCTACACCGCCGTCGTCGAGCAGTACCTGATACCGGGCCTGGGACGGAAGAAGCTCGCGAAGCTCACCGCCAAGGACGTCCGCACCTGGCTCAACGAGCTGCGGACCGCCTGCCAGTGCTGCGCACGCGGCATCGACGCCGGTCGCAACCCCAACGCCCAGGCCAGCCGCCGACCGCGCTGCTGCGCCATCGGCCGGTGCTGCCCCAAACGGCTCTCCCCGCTCACGCTCGCGTACATCCACTCCGTGCTCAAATCCGCCTTGGAGCACGCCGTCCGCGAAGAAGAGAATCCCGCGCAACGTCGCCCGAAACGTCCGCACCGGAACACCCCGCCCCCGCCGCTTCAACCCCCTCACCACCGACGAGGCCGGGCAGTTCCTCGCGGCAGTCCAGGGGCACCGGCTCGCCGCGCTGTTCGAGCTCGCCCTGCGCACCGGCCTACGCAAGGGCAAACTCCTCGGCCTGCGCTGGGAAGACCTCGACCTCAACACCGGCCCCCGTCCGCTGACGTTGCCGTCAACTACTGCCGTCAAGCACCCCAGGAGCCTCACCGGAACACTTCTGGCGAGGCTCCTGCGCGTCAGGTCCACTACCTTCCACGAGCTATTCCTGAAGGGAGCCTTCCCCTACTTTCGACACTTTGTCGAGCTATTCATATGTAACCGCTGCGCGAAATATTGCGGCAATCATTGCCCAGCTCGGCGATTCAGGGACCGGCTCTCCAATGACGTTCTCAAAGAAGCCTCCCATTGCCTTGATCCAGCGTCCAGAAGCATCCACGAAGTCCTGTGTCGACGGATTCTCCAGCGCAACCCGACCATCACTGATAGCTTTCGCCAGATTTTGAAGGTACTTAGCCAGATCTTCCCTTGACCTAATCTCGTTCAACTCAGCATCAGGCGAGTTCATGGGGCCCACTCCACCGGGTCGAAGTAGTTGATCACGATCGACCGCCCTTCATTCTCAGTCGTGAACTTCCAAGATCCGTTAGCGACTTCCTCAGGCGTTGCCATCCTGAAGGGCATCTGAATTCCCGCCTTCTGGAAGGCAACCAGGCGGCGATTGTCAGGCGTGAAGAGATTTCCGTCCTTGTAGTGGAGCCGCACAGTCGGAAGATCCTCCGGCTTGATGCAACCCGAACGCAGGCCCGCCGCAGTCTGTTCAATTGTCTCGCCGCTGCTGAAGCGCGGAATAACCGCATCCTGCGAGAACCCCACCAGCTTGGGATCAATTGTCCCATTGCAGTTATGGACGAGTACCGACGTGCCGCCCGCCACGACATAGTACGTGTGCTGCGCGACCCCTCTCTACCTGCGTTTTCGCAGGTCAAACGGCGTTCGGTGGTTCCGCTGGTGTGCGGGTTCGGCCGGGATTGTTCGTGGTTGTTGCCGTCACTACTGCCGTCAAGGGTCTTGACCAATCAGGCAGGGCTGGGACCTCGCGGCGGCTCGGCGGTGGGCCTCGGTCGGCGTGCGACAAGGTTCGGGCGTCCGCCAGTCTGGCAGTGCGGGGGCCGGGGCGGGACGGGTTCGCCGTTCGGAGGGCGGCCAGGAGCTTCGCTCCCCGTCGGAGGCGACTCCACCGCTCGACGACGAACTGGCGATTCGCGTGGAGAGCCGGCCCCCTGGTCGGCCCTGTTCCCCTGGATATCCCAACGGGACAACTTGCTGCGCCAGCAGCAAGTTTCTGGTCAGCCTGGTCACGGGCCGCTGCCTCGTCTGGGAGCCGGGTCCGGCTGCGCCGGCGGCGAGCGGCTACTCCGCGCCGAGGATGCGCAGACCGTGGTGGGCTCGGAAGTCCTCGTAGTCCTTGAGGTTGAGCGTGGCCAGCGGCAGGTCGTAGGTGAGGGCACAGGCCGCGATCCACATGTCGTTGATCGGGCGCGGGCGGCCGCGCTGGATGCCCGCAGCTGACAGGCGGCCCCAGGTTGCGGCGACGGCTTCGTCGCCGGGCAGGATCGGGATGCCCGAGAGCCAGTCGGCGAGTTCCTGGCGGCTGCGGGTGCCCCAGTGGCGGATCTCGGTCCACTTGGTCAGTTCACCGAAGGTCACGAAGGTGATCAGCGGCTTGCGGCCGATCAGCCTGGTGGCGAGCGAGCCGGTGAGCTTGCGCTTGTGGGACAGCGAGGCGACGTCGGTGTCGAGGATGACGGGTTGCACGGCGGCAGCTCAGGCGACGTCGCGGTGGCGCTCGGCGTACGTGAAGGCCAAGAACTCCTCCAGTTCCTCGTCCGACTCGAAGGTGTCGGCGGCGAGGTCGTCCAGGGACCGGATCGGCTGGGTGTTCTTCGCGGCCAGCAGCTCCTCGACCGAAACGCGAGGCCGAAGCGGTGGATAGCCGGAGTACTCCGCGTCGGGTGTGCTCATCGGGACCTCCACGGGACGGGATGTGGCTACCGAGGCAAGCATACGGGGGCTGACCCGCGCTGACACCGGGCTTCACCCCACGGAGCCGATCTCCGAACGTGCGTGCGCCGGTCCTCGCAGGTGCTGGCTGGATCTTGGGCCCGTGGCCTGCCTGGGGTGGGGTCGGGTACGGGCAGGGGCCGTACGCCGGGCCGGCGAACGGGGCAGGCGCTTGGTCCTGCTACATCAGCGCGTCCGCCGGGACGGCTTGCTGCGCCGGGAGCCAGGTTCTGGTCAGCTCGGTCACCAGCCGTCGACGGATCCTGAGTCGGTCGCCGCCCAAGGCTGGACGCGCGTCCGTGGGCCGCGCCGGGAACTGCCCGCGGCGAACGACCGAGCGCATGTTCCGGGGCCAAGCGGGGAGGGGTCGGCCGATGGTGGGGCGCTGGGAGCTTCGTTCCCCGCCGGAGGTGACGCTGGCCACCGCCCTCGGTGAGCCCGGTGACGGACGTGAAGGGTCGGCCCGGTCGGCCCTGTGCCTGCGATCCGGCCGTAGGACGGTCGTAGGCGACAACTTGCTGTGCAACGCGCAAGGACTCCACGCTCACAACGACCCCGGCAGGCACCAGGTTGAGCCCCGCTCGCGCCTGGGTCCGGCCGCCCGCTGGCACCCAGGACGGACGTCGGCTGCTTGCCCGACGGCGGGGTTTGTCGGCGACGGCGGCCAGCCCTGGCGGGCGGGGCCCGCCTTGAACCTCGTAGAGAAAATCTGCACGCACGCCCCGGGCCGCCCGGCGCGGCGGGTCAGCGGCGCCGCTCGCCGCCGTCCGTCTCCAGCACCTCGACACGGGTGCGAAGCTCGGCCAGCTGCTCGACGGCGTCGGCCAGTGCTCGTTCCAGCGCCTCGACGCGGGCCGCCATCCCGCCTGCGGGTGCGGTCGCCTCCGGGCTGTCGAGGTCATCGGCGTCGTCGTGGTGGGCGTGGTGGGCGACGAAGGCTCCCTTGCCGGGCCGGGAGACCGCCCATCCTTCCTGCTTCAGCAGGGCCATGGCCTTCTGCACGGTCAGACTCGACGCCCCGAACTCCCGCATCAACGCAGCCTGCGTCGGCATCGCGTCCCCCGGCTTCAGCCCGCCGGAGCGGATCTGCCTCCGCAGGGCTTCGGCGATGACCTCGAACGTCAGCGGCACTCCGCCACCCGCCGGCCTGCGCCCCCGCCGCGTCGTCACCACGCCTGCCACCCCCGCCGTCCGTGCCCGCTATCAGCAAATTCCGGCCCGTCCAAACCGGGAAACCGGCCCCACACTACCCGCGTCCCACCCCAGCAGAAAGGAATGAGGAGGGATGCACTTGAATGCGCCCGTGGACCGATGTTAACGTCACGCACCCGCCGGTGATCACCACCGCGCCCCGCCGTCCAGGCCCGCCCTGCCCCGGCCCCCGCGCCCAACTTCAAGGCGCTTCCTTTCCCTTGTGAGCCGATCACTTCGGCCTGCCCACATCCCCCCGGCGCCGTTCCGCTTCCGCGCTCCCGCCGAAAGGCCCCGTCCCGCATGCCCGCACAGCTCCAACTCCCGTACCCCGCGACCGTCCCAGCCGCCTCGCGCCCGTCATGGGCGCTCACGACGCCCACCTGCCCGACAGACGCCACCGCCACAGCCTCGACGGCGGCAGGGCGGTCGGCGCTGGAGCGTCGCGCCCGGCTCACCGCCAAGCCGGCGAAGCTCGCCGCCACCGGCCAACTCGCACCCCTCGCACGACAGATCAACACGCTCGGCGGCTGCGCGCACCCAATCCGCCTCACCGGGCACCGCACCCGCCTGGACGCGACGACGGGACAAGTCCTCGACCACTCGACTCCGGTCGGCTCCCGGCGGGCGAGCTGCTGTTCCGCTGCGGCAACCGCCGCGTCACGCGCTGCCCGGCCTGCTCCACCGTCTACCGCTACGACACCTACCAACTCATCGTCGCAGGACTAAGCGGCGGCAAGACCGTCCCCACCAGCGTCGCCGCCCACCCCCGCGTCTTCGCCACCCTCACCGCCCCCGGCTTCGGCCCCGTCCACAACCAGCCCGACACCGGCCACTGCCACTGCGGTGCCCGGCACGACGACGCCGACCGGCTGCTCGGCACCCCGCTCGACCCCGAGCACTACGACTACGCGGGCGCGGTCCTGTGGAACGCGCACGCCCCGGCCCTGTGGGCACGCTTCACCACCCACCTTCGTCGAGAGATCGCCAAGGCCGCCGGGCTCACGCAACGGTCCCTGCGGCACCACGCCACCCTCTCCTACGCCAAGGTCGCCGAATACCAAAAACGCGGCCAGGTCCATTTCCATGCCGTCATCCGCCTCGACGGCCCCACCGGCCCCACAAGCGAACCGCCCGCTTGGGCCACCGCCCAGCTCCTCGACCACGCCGTCCGCGCCGCCGCCGCACGCACCCGTGTCCTGCACGAAGGCCGGCAGCGTCGGCCCGCCGGGGACGCACCCCGAGCTCAGGACGCCGATCGGGAACGGCGGTTGATGTTCCGGTTCGGGCGGCAGATCGACGTCCGGCCGATCCGCGGCACCGACTTCACCTGGCGACGCACCGGTCACCGACCGGCACGTCGCCGCCTACATCGCCAAGTACGCCACCAAGGGCGCCGAGACCACCACCGGCACCCTCGACCACCGCCTCCGACTCCTCGCCGAACTCGCCACCCACAACATCACCGCCCACGCCCGCCGCGTGATCCACACCGCCTGGCACCTTGCCACCCGACCCCAGCACGCCCACCTCCGCCTGCGGCAATGGGCCCACATGCTCGGCTTCCGAGGCCACTTCTCCACCCGGACCCGCCACTATTCCACCACCCTCGCCCACCTCCGAGCCGAACGCACCGCCTGGCGAGCCCGCCAATCCGAGGCCCATACCTCGACGCCGACCGAACCGGCACCGGTCGGCCGACACGCCGGGCAGCCGGTCAGCGCGAACCAGCCGGTCACTGACCGGCGCAGTGACCACGGTGACCTGGCCACCAATCATCGGAACGGTCACTGCGCTGGTCACTACGACGTGGCCGGTCAGCGCAGCAGCGCGGACACGATCCTCGTCATCTCGCACTGGCGATACGCCGGAACCGGCCTCCTGCCCGAACTCGCCCACCTCGCTGACCTCCTGGAAGCCAGGCGACCCGCCAGGCCCGACGGACGTCGCCCGGATAGCCCCGGCCACTCCGGCGGTCACCGACCCAGTCACCCCGGTCACGGGTCGACCCGCGCCGACCGGCAAGGGGTCACCGAGTGACCGCCTCCGCGTCGGCGGACGGTGACCTGCTGACGGTCCCCCAGGTCATGGCCCGCCTCCAGCTCGGCCGCTCCGCCGTCTACGACCTGCTCCGCTCCCGCCAGCTCACTTCGATCACCCTCGGCCGCGCCCGCCGCATCCCCGCCCACGCGCTCGCCGACCTCATCGCAACCCGACTCGAGCAGGAAGCCGCCTGATGACCACACCCCGCGACACCCCCGCCTCCCGACGCACCCGCGCCAACGGCGACGGCACCGTCTACCAGCGCAAGGACCTCCGCTGGGAAGGCGCCGGATACGTCCTCGCCCCCGGAAACACCCAAAAGCGCATCCGCGTCTACGGCGCCACCCGCAAAGAAGCCCTGGCGAAGCTGACCGAGAAGATAGCCACCAGCAACCGCGGCGTCCCTGTCATCGCCGCCCAAGACAGCGTGGCCGCCTACCTGACCTACTGGCTGAACAACGTCGCCGTCCACCACCTCCGCGAGACCACCCACACCCACTACACCGCCGTCGCCGAGCACTACCTCATCCCCGGCCTCGGCCGGAAGAAGCTCGCCAAGCTCACCGCCAAGGACGTCCGCACCTGGCTCAACGGACTGCGGACCGTCTGCCAGTGCTGCGCACGCGGCATCGACGCCCGCCGCAAGCCCGACGCCCAGACCGGCCGCCGCCCACGCTGCTGCGCCCTCGGCACGTGCTGCCGCAAGCACCTCTCCCCACTGACGCTCGCCTACATCCACTCCGTACTCAAATCCGCCCTGGAACACGCCGTCCGCGAAGAGGAGATCCCCCGAAACGTCGCGCGCAACGTCCGCACAGGAACAGCCCGCCCCCGCCGCTTCAACCCCCTCACCGCCGACGAAGCCCGACGCTTCCTCGCTGCCGCCCAGAGCCACCGGCACGCCACACTCTTCGAACTCGCCCTGCGCACGGGCCTGCGCAAGGGTGAACTCCTCGGCCTTCGCTGGGAAGACCTCGACCTCGACGGCGGCACCGCCACCATCCGCCGCACCCTCCAACGCACCAACAGCAAGGGCCTGGCCACCCTCCCCACCAAGACCCTCAGCTCCGAACGACGCATCGCACTCCCGGCCTCCTGCATCACCTCACTCCGCGCGCACCACAAGCACCAGGCCCAGGAGAAGCAGAAGGCGGGCTCCGACTGGCATGACACCGGCCACGTCTTCACACGACCCGACGGACACCTGATCGAACCCGCCACCCTCACCAAGCAGTTCAACGCACTGCTCCGCAACGCCCACCTACGACCGATCCGGTTCCACGACCTCCGCCACTCAACGGCGACCCTCCTCCTTGAGCAAGGCGTCGAACTCGTCGTCATCAAGGAGCTCCGGGGCCATGCACACATCGGCGTGACTGCGACGGTGTACGCCCACGTCCGCCTCCGACTCCAGCGCCAGGCCATCGACCTCCTCGGCCATGCCCTCGGTAACTTCTCGGCGCCCGCGTCCGGGACCGAGGACGGCGACGACCCACCGCTCTGTGCAGCACCTGTCCGCTGACGTTGCCGTCAACTACTGCCGTCAGACACCAAAGCGGCCCCACCGGAAGTATCTTTCGGTGGGGCCGCCAATCCTCGCCGCGATAGCTATTCAGACAATCGGCGATCTGCTTCCTTGCGGTCGAATGCCTCGGCAAGAAGCGCTTGCCGATGAACCTCGTCATCAGCATTCCAGAACTTTACATGCTGCCAACGCTGAGCGTCATAGTCGGGGTGAGATTGCCATGGGGATGACATAGCCCACAAGGCGTTCCAGGCAGAACGGATCTGCACCCGCAGACCTTCCAGCAGGTCAAAACTCGCCTTCGGCGAATTAGCGAATTTAAGCCCGTGCTCCAATTCACTGACGAGATGTGACTGCGCCGCTCGCAGACTTCGCGCCACCTGGCGCTCATTTGAGCCGCGCTCCGCCTTTGCAGATCGAGAGGTTCGCTCTGCGAGGAAAGCGTTGATCTTCGCGACATCATTCAGCGTGATGTCTTCACCGTAGATCAGTTGCGATCCTTCAGGCACCGGAGCGTTCATTGACACCACCTCCGTAACCTGCACCGCAGAGCGTGTTCGCACTACCGGGTGCCGTCCGGCAGGTGGAGTCACTCCCTCTCCCAGATCGGTTCATCGTACTCGAAGTCAATCTCTCCCCATTCATCCTTCTGCCAAACCCTCGTCACATACTTCCATGGAATTCCTCCATCAAAGGCGATTTCCTTCTCATGCGGAGAAGGACTCAGGTAGCCGAGCTCCTCATTCACGTCGATTCCACCAGGCGCACCGGTGATCTCATAAACATATCCCTCTCGGCCACCGAAATATTTTGCAGCAATTTCGGCACTCTTTGAAGTTCCAACAAAGCGACTATGGTTGCGGATATCGCTTGCGTAGTCGAGAAGGGACCTGCCACTGGACGGGTCCTGCGGGTGAAAGCCGCCAGCACTCTTAATTTCCTCTGGCGAACGCCCATCCCCTCGGTACACGGTCTTCGGAATGGTGCAGCCTTCACCACCGGTGTTGTGTACCAGTACCGACGTGCCGCCCGCCACGACATAGTACGTGTGCTGGCGACCCCGCTCTACCTGCTTCTTTGCAGGTCAGCGCGTGTTTCGGGTTCCGCTGGTGTCCGTGGTTGTGCGGGGAAATCCGTGGGTGTTGCCGTCGCTACTGCCGTCGAGGGGTCGGGCCGCGCGGTCACGTTGCTGCTGGCGTGGTGTCGGCGCAGGGGGACGTTACTGCCATGCGCCGGGCTCGGCGCGAACGAGGGCGCGGACGGTCTGCTCGTAGAACTCGTGGCCGCTCTGGGCGCAGTGTCCGGCGATCCAGCGGGTCAACTCCTCCGGGGTGTGCAGCGTGCCTGAGGTGGCACCGCAGTTGCGCTCTTCGCCGGAGACGCAGACCGCCTCGAACGTGGGCAGGGCCATGGGGCCGGGGACGGTGGTCACGTGGTACTCGCGGAAGCGGTAGCGCCCCCGAGAGGCATCGCGTACTGGTGCGCCGGCGTTCGGAGAGTCAGGCATCCTCGGTCGCCGCTTCCTGATCCGGGATGCGCTGCCCGCGCGATTCCGCGACCCTGAGCGCGTCCGTCAGGGCTTCTGTCAACCGGCGGGCCAGCCAGCGGTACTCGGTCGCCGACAGAGCTTTCGCGCCGGGCGCCGTGGTCTCGCGGGCGTACTCCAACAGTTCCTGGCCCATGCTGAGCTGTACCGTCTCGATGCTGTCGGCGAAGGTGGAGAGGTAGCCCCGGCCGTCGCCGCTCAGGTAGCAGGGCTTCCCCTCCGGACTGGTCCACGGCAGCAAGCGGGGACCTCCCCGAGCCGACGCGGCGTCGTACAGCTCTCTGCGACGCATGCGGTCGGCATCGCTCCTGGGCTGGCTCACTGGGCACCCCCGGCCTGAGTCACTGACGGTAGACGCACTGACCGTAGGCACTGACCGATCGTCACCCCAGACGGTAGCCATGGCAGTTCGCGACTCTTGGTTCACGAACTGCCACGCCGCGTGGCAGCTACCCGATGACGCCCAGGTAGTCGGCCATTTCGCGCATCTCCGTCGTGAGGGTGCGCTTGCGCTTGTGCAGGATCTCCTGCATGGTCTCGGCGGCCCCGTTCTGGTGCCGCAGCCACTGCGGTGCGGCTTCCCTGGCACGGGTCAACTCGTCCATGGCAGCGGACAAGTCGCCGGTCCGGGTGTAGGCGCGCGCCACGTCGAGGGTGAAGCGGTTCCCGTCGTTGGTGCTGGGCCTGCCCAAGCGCTTCCACGCCTTGGGCGACAACTCCTCCTGCTCGCCTGCCTTGCGCACCACCGCGCGGGCGTCGCCGACGACGAGGGAGTCTTCGAGTGCCTTGACCGCGACGGTGACCGGCCCGAAAACGGACCAGTGCCGGGAGACGTTACGATGCGCCGTCCCAACCGCGGTTGCCGCGACCCGGGCGGCTTGACGGTACTCCTTCGCCTCGTCGGGACGGTTGTTCCTCGCTGCTGCGGCGGCGGCCTCCATCGCCAGGCCGCCCCACACCGCGTAGTGGTCCGGCTCGGCCCCGGTGATCTTCGGCTCCACCGCGTCCATGCTCTGGGCGGCGACCTGTTCCGCCTCGTCCAACCGTCCCTGACGCACCAGCAACCAGCACATGCAGCCGACACCGGAGCCCGCCGCAAGCATGTCTCCGGCCTGACGGGCATCCACGATGGCGCCACGCACAGCGGCATACGCAATGTCGTACTGCCGTACCTGGGTGAGGTAGGTGCCAGCCAGACGCAGCGCCTCGGCGCGGGCCAACAGGGCCTGCCGGTGCTCGTCCCCGCTGTCGTAGTAGGCGACGGCCTGTGCGGCATCACGCAGCAGGCCCGGCAGTTGAGCCGCAACGCTCTTGTAGCTGTCGGAGAAGTACAACACCCGTGCGTCTTGCAGCGTCCGCCGGAAAGTGCGCAGGTTCGGCTCCTCAGCCACAACCTCGGCGTCCTGGTCCACGAGCCCGACGGCTGGGGTGAGGGCGGCGGGGAGCTGGATCAGGTTGACCCGGTTCGGCTCCTCGGCCTGCCCGACGGGCTCCGGGGCATCCGAGGCCATCAACGCGGCCGTGGTCACCCCCAGCGCGCGGGCAAGCGTGTGCAAGGTCTCCATGCGGATGGTTCCGCCCTGCTCGGCCTTGCGCACGGTGCCCGGCGATACGCCTGCGGCGTGGGCGAGTTCCTCCTGGCTCATCCCCGCGCGACGCCGGTACTTGCGGACGTTGTCAGCCAGCTCCGTGGTCATCAACTCACCACCTCCCACTCCACGGTACGCCCGGCCGGCACATCAACCGGGGTCGCTCCGGCAGAGATCCGCCCACAAGGGTGCCCCACCACGCGGCGGGCCGGGCTCCGGCAGGACCGGGGCCTGAGCGGGTGGGGTCCCTCGTCGGTCGGGCAGCTTCG
>CBFHCJ010000151.1:0-11473 GCA_965654005.1 uncultured Streptomyces sp.
CCGAGGACGACGGGCCCGCGCTGGTGCTCGGGTCCTGCCGCCCCGGCGCCGAGTGCCGCGGCGGGGTCTGGCCCACCGTGCCCTGGGTCTGGCTCGGCTGGCCGCCCGTGGTCGCGCCGGCCGTGGTCGGCTTCGTGGCGACGCCCGACGGCGACGAAGTCGTGCCCTGCGTCGTGGTCGGCGACTGCGGGGCCGAGGGGCTCGCCCTGTGCCCCCGCTCGCCCGGTGACTCGGGCAGCGGCGAACCCGGCAGTTCGTTGCGCGGCGCCTCACCGGGGCCTGGTACGACGACGCGGTCGGCGTCCCGCACCGCTCCGCCGAGCAGCGACCCGACGAGCAGCGTCAGCCCGGTCACCAGCGCCGTCACCAGCGCGCCCCGGCGCAGCACGTACTGCCGCAGCTCCCAGATGTCCGCCCGCGGCCCGAGCCGACGCCAAGCGCTGCCCGCGAGACGGCCGTCCACGGAGTACACCGGCGCCCCGGCGATGATCAGCGGCGACCAGGCGGCGAGATAGATGATGTCGGGCGTGTCGTACGCGGGAACCGTCCGCCAGGTCACCGTGACGATCAGCGCGGCCGACAGCATCGCCCCGACCACGGCCGCCATCCGCTGCCACAGGCCGAGGACCGTGAGCACGCCCGCGATCACCTGGAGGAAGGCGATGACCAGACCGGTTCCGACCGGGTGCTGAAGCGCGAACTGCCGTAGCGGCTCGGCGACTTCCCAGGGGTGCAGCGTGTTGAGCCAGGTGGCCATGGAGCCCCGTTTGCCGCCGTCGAAGTAGACGGGGTCACAGAGCTTGCCCATGCCGACGTAGACCGAGATGGAGCCGAGGAAGATGCGCAGGGGCAGCAGCACCACGCCGAGGTTCATCCGGCGGCCGGGGTAGTAGGCGTGCCGGACGCCCGCCGAGGCAGCGGCTGATGTCAGCTTGCCCGCATGGCGCTCGGCGGGGCGCTCCGACTCGTCCGTACCGGCCTCGTGCGTGCACTCGGCGTCGTCGTAAGGAAGTTCGTCGTACGCCGCGTAGCCCGGAATCCCGTGGCCCGGATCCCCATAGCCCGGATCCCCATAGCCCGGTTCGTCGTAGGGGGTTGTCCCGTAGGCGGGCTCGTCGTATGCGCTGCCCGCGCTCCGCATGTGCGGCAGCAGCCGGGTCTCTCCGTAGCCGGGGCCGCGCGGGGCGCCGACGACCGGAGTCTGGAGGGTCTGTGCGCTCAGGCCGTCGTAGCCGCCGGTCCCCGGCAGTTCGTCGACGCCGATGCGGGGGATGACCTGGGTCGCGCCCGCGTCGACAAACGGCTCCTCGCCGTGGCGCACGCTCGACCGCACGGCCTGCAGCAGCCGGTGCGCACCGGTGTCGTCGGGCGCGGACTTCCCGCTCCAGACGACCGGCCTGCGGCGGCCACCGGCGGCGCCGGACGCGCCGGTTCTGCCCGCCATACCGACGACGGGCATGCGCACACCGTCCGGGGTGACGTTCAAGTGCGGGGCGACGCGCGGGGACTGGGCGCGCCGCGTCGACGCGCCCAACTGCACGCGGAAGCTCGCATGATTGACGATGATCTGCGCCGGATCGCTCGGCACCTTCACCATGCTCAGCGCGGGAGCGTCGTCGAATCCCGACGATCGATCCCCCGTGGGTGTGCGGGGTGTTCTGGTGTCCACACTCATCTAACCGAGTGACGTGTGGTTAGGACACTGCTTTGACCGTGCGGATCTGTCCGGACTCCGTCAAGCTTGTCCCGAACGACCGTATTCCCCCGCACAGGTGACGGCGCGAACGCCCGTTCAGCCGCTCGACGCCGCCCGGGTCAGGCGCGCCTGCGGGCCGCCTCGTACAGCACGATGCCCGCCGCCACACCCGCGTTGAGCGACTCCGCGCCGCCCGGCATCGCGATCCGCACCCGGAAGTCGCACGTCTCGCCGACCAGCCGCGACAGCCCCTTGCCCTCGCTGCCGACGACGATGGCGACCGGCCCCTCCAGGGCCTCAAGCTCACCGAGTTCGACGTCCCCGTCCGCGGCCAGCCCGACGACCGTGATCCCCGCCTTCTTGTACGCCTCCAGGGCGCGCGTCAGGTTGGTGGCGCGCGCGACGGGCGTACGGGCGGCCGTACCGGCGGACGTCTTCCACGCACCGGCGGTCATCCCGGCCGCGCGCCGCTCCGGCACGACGACCCCGTGCCCGCCGAAGGCGGAGACGGACCGCACGACGGCGCCCAGGTTCCGCGGGTCGGTGACCCCGTCGAGGGCGACGATCAGCGGGTCCTCGCCCTCGTCGTACGCGGCGTCGGCGAGGTCCTCCGGAGGCGCGTACTCGTACGGCGGGACCTGGAGGACGAGACCCTGGTGGTTGAGGCCGTTCGTCATCCGGTCGAGCTCGGGGCGCGGGGCCTCCATCAGGTTGATCCCGCCGCGCTCGGCCGCGAGCTGCAGGGCCTCGCGCACGCGCTCGTCGTTGTCGATGAACTGCTGGACGTAGAGCGTGGAGGCGGGCACGCCCTCGCGCAGCGCCTCGACGACCGGGTTGCGCCCGACGACCAGCTCGGACGACGTCCTCCCGCCCGTACGACGCTGGGGGCGCCCCTGCGCGCGGCGCACCTTCGACTGCGCGGCGCGTTGCTTGGCGTGACCCTTGCGCATCTCGGCGGGCGGAGTCGGGCCCTTGCCCTCCAGGCCCCGGCGCCGCTGTCCGCCGCTGCCGACCTGCGCGCCCTTCTTGCCGGACATGCGGCGGTTGTTCGCGGCCATGACCTACCTGTCTGTCGAAACTGTCGTATGTACGTCTATGCAGTGTGCCGCCCAGAGGGCCGGGCGGCACAATCGATCTTCGCCGGTCGCGGCGGGCTCAGCGCGGGCCCAGGGTCCAGCGCGGACCCTGCGGGCTGTCCTCGATGACCAGCCCCGACTGGCCCAGCTGGTCGCGGATGGCGTCCGCGGTGGCCCAGTCCTTGCGGGCGCGAGCCGCCTCTCGCTGCTGGAGCACCATGCTCACGAGGGTGTCGACGACGCCGTGGAGGTCCTCGCCGCGGTCGCCATCGCCCACCCACCGCGTGTCGAGCGGGTCGAGACCGAGGACGCCGAGCATGGCGCGCACCTCGGCGAGCCGGGCGACGGCGGCCTCCTTGTCGTCGGCGGCCAGCGCGCTGTTGCCCTGCCGGACGGTGGTGTGCACGATGGCGAGCGCCTGCGGCACGCCCAGGTCGTCGTCCATCGCCTCGGCGAAGGCGGGCGGCACCTCGTCGGCGGGCTCGACGACACCGCCGGCCTTCTCCATGACGCGCTGCACGAATCCCTCGATGCGCGCGAACGCGGACTCGGCCTCGCGCAGCGACTCCTCGCTGTACTCGATCATCGAGCGGTAGTGCGGAGTACCCAGGTAGTACCGGAGCACGATGGGCCGCCACTGCTTCACCATCTCGGACACGAGGACGGAGTTGCCGAGCGACTTCGACATCTTCTCGCCGCTCATGGTGACCCAGGCGTTGTGCACCCAGTAGGCCGCGAACTCGTCGCCGAATGCCTTGGCCTGGGCGATCTCGTTCTCGTGGTGCGG
The DNA here is from genome assembly GCA_965654005.1 of uncultured Streptomyces sp. Lineage (GTDB taxonomy): Bacteria > Actinomycetota > Actinomycetes > Streptomycetales > Streptomycetaceae > Streptomyces. The sequence continues at coordinate 3,560 of CBFHCJ010000151.1, forward strand.
GAAGACGAGGTCGAGTCCGCCACCGTGGATGTCGAAGGCGGAGCCCAGGTACTTGTGGGCCATGGCGGAGCACTCCAGGTGCCAGCCGGGACGGCCCCGCCCCCACGGCGTCTCCCAGCTGGGCTCCCCCGGCTTGGCGGCCTTCCACATCGCGAAGTCGCGCTGGTCCCGCTTGCCGGTCTCGCCCTCGCTCTCGGGCTGGCGGAGGTTCTCCAGCTCCTGGTTGGAGAGTTCGAGGTAGTCGGGGAAGGAGCGCACGTCGAAGTAGACGTTGCCCCCGGACTCGTAGGCGTGGCCGCGCTCGATGAGGCCGCGCATCATCTCGATCATCTCGGGGACGTGGCCGGTGGCCCGCGGCTCGTACGTCGGCGGCAGGCAGCCGAGCACGTCGTAACCCTGGTTGAAGGCGCGCTCGTTCTCGTACCCGATCGCCCACCAGGGGCGGCCCTGGTCGGCCGACTTGGTGATGATCTTGTCGTCGATGTCCGTCACGTTCCGGACGAACGTGACCTCGTAGCCGCGGTACTCGAACCAGCGGCGCATGATGTCGAAGTTGAGGCCCGAGCGGATGTGCCCGATGTGCGGCGCCGCCTGCACGGTGGCACCACACAGGTAGATCGAGACGCAACCCGGCTTGAGCGGGGTGAAGTCACGGATCTGCCGGGCGCTGGTGTCGTACAGGCGAATAGTCACGAGTCCAGGGTAGTGGGCCGGGGCAGTGCCTCGCGCCCCTCTCGGCCAAGGCCACGGATTCGTGACGCACGGGGCCCACCAAGCCCACCGGGACCACGGACCGGTGACGCACCCCAAGCCCACCGGGACCACGAATCGGTGACGCACCAAGCCCACCGGGACTTCGAGACTCCCGACGGCCTTCCCCGGCACGATCCGCGAGACCGCCCTCGGCGCGTCCCAGCCGCAGCAGGGTCGCCGTGCCGCACGGCGGGCTCCGCCCGCTGGCGGCGTGTTTCTCGCCGCCTCAGCTCACCCGCGCCACGAGCGCCGTCGCGACCGCCATCAGCCCTTCGCCACGGCCCGGGAAGCCGAGGCCGTCCGTCGTCGCCCCGGAGACCGACACCGGAGCGCCCGCCGCCTCCGAGAGGATCTTCTGCGCTTCCTCACGGCGTTTGCCGATCTTCGGGCGCGGGCCGACCACCTGCACCGCGATGTTGCCGATCGTGAAGCCCGCCGCGCGCACGATCCGCGCCGCCTCCGTCAGCAGCGTGACTCCCGACGCGCCCGACCACTCGGGCCGCCCCGTCCCGAAGTGCTGCCCCAGGTCTCCCATACCGGCGGCCGAGAACAGCGCGTTGCACGCGGCGTGCGCGACCACGTCCGCGTCCGAGTGGCCCGCGAGCCCGGGCCCCTCGCCCTCCCACTTCAGGCCCGCGCACCACAGTTCCCGCCCCTCCTCGAAGGCGTGGATGTCGGTGCCGATGCCCACCTGGGGCAGATGGGGGTGCCCCCTGCTCGAGCGAAGCCGAGAGCTTGGGGGAGGTGCGTCAGAAGCCATCGGTCAGCCTCCTGCGCGCCAGGACCGCCTCCGCGAGCACCAGGTCGAGCGGCCGCGTGACCTTGAAGGCCTCCTCGTGGCCGGGGACCACCACGACCGGCTGCCCCAGCTGCTCCACCATGCTCGCGTCGTCCGTGACGTTGTCCGTCACCGTCTCGTGGGCCCGGACCAGCGTCGCGCGGTCGAAGCCCTGCGGGGTCTGCACCGCGCGCAGCCGGGCGCGGTCCGGGGTCGCGACCACCGGTTCCGGCTCCCCGGGCCGGCCCGTCGGCTCGACCTCCTTGACCGTGTCCGCGAGCGGCAACGCCGGTACGACGGCCGGCGCGCCCTCACGTACGGCCTCGATCACCGCGTCCACGGTGTCCACCGGGACAAGCGGCCGGGCCGCGTCGTGGACGAGGACGATCTCGTACCCCGGCGGCAGCGCGTCGAGTCCGAGCTTCACCGACTCCTGGCGCGTGTCCCCGCCCGGGACGACCAGGAAGTCCGTCCTCCCCCAGCTACCGCTGGGGGCACCCCCGGGCAGCGCGTGCGCGTCGAGCAGCGACTTGACCTCGGCGGCCCCGTCGGGCGGGGCCACGACGATCACCAGGGAGACGGCGCGGGACTCGGCCATCGCCCGCACCGCGTGGATCAGCATGGGCGTGCCGTTCAGCGCGCGTAGCGCTTTGGGGGCGCCCGGACCAAGGCGTACGCCCCGGCCGGCGGCCGGAATCACCGCGGCCGTACGTACTCCGGTGGGCGAAGGGCGCGAATCGTCAGACATCGGTTCCTGTCAGGTTTGTGTGCTCATCCGGGGTGGGTATGGCCCTGGGGGTGCCCCGTGCTCGAGCGAAGCCGAGAGCGTGGGGCCGTGCCGGGCGCGCGAGCCTTGACCGGACCCTTCCGTGACTTCCGGTCGAGCCGGCTGCCCGGGCCCGGCACGCCAAGTATCGGCGGTTCTCCGTCGGCGTACGGCATAGGGCGGGGCTCCACGCGTGGTCAAGGCCTCCTGTGCCGTGGTCAAAGCTCCACGTCGTCAAAGCTCCACGTCCCGTGGTCAAGCTCCACGTCGTCGAGGCTCCATGTCCCGGCGTCCGGGCGCGAACATGCCGCAGCGCCCGGCGACAGCTGATGGTCATCGGGCACCACGACATGTGCATGTGTGCTGTGCGCCGGTCCGTCCGCCGCGCTCCCGGTCGAGGAGCGAGCGGAGCGGGATGGGCGTCAGGACGCGAGGACCTCGTCGAGCAGAGCCTCGGCCTTGTCCTCGTTCGTGTTCTCCGCGAGGGCGAGCTCGCTCACCAGGATCTGGCGTGCCTTGGCGAGCATCCGCTTCTCACCCGCGGACAGTCCGCGCTCACGCTCACGACGCCACAGGTCACGGACGACTTCCGCCACCTTGATGACATCGCCGGAGGCGAGCTTCTCCAGGTTTGCCTTGTAACGACGCGACCAGTTCGTGGGCTCCTCGGCGTACGGCGCGCGCAGCACCTCGAAGACCCGGTCCAGCCCGTCCTGACCGACCACATCACGCACGCCGACGAACTCCGCATTGTCCGCTGGCACACGTACCGTCAGGTCACCCTGGGCGACCTTCAGCACCAAGTAGGTCTTGTCCACGCCTTTGATCTGGCGAGTTTCGATGGCCTCGATCAGCGCGGCCCCGTGATGGGGATAGACCACGGTGTCGCCAACCTTGAACGTCATGTGACAGGTACCCCTTCCGTGGCTATCCAGGGTAACACGGAAACCGCGTGTTCTGAATGACGTTTTCGCAGGTCAGGGCATATCTCGGGGCTTGACAACCACAACAGGAACGTGCTTCGAGGGTGGAACGGGAGGGGGTATTCGCAGGTCGGAGCGGCTCTACGGGCGGGGTGAAACGCGCACGTTACACACATCGACGGCCCCTGACCAGGCCCCGATCGCCCCCATATGTCCGGCTTCAAACGCTCGACTTCCACTACTCCGTTCGGTGCCCGGAGTCGGGTACAAGACGAATCCGGAATTGATCAAGCCGTACGGCGATCCCCGGTTGTTGTCCTGGTGAACGATTTTCGCCACCGCCATGCATTCCTTACAGGAAATCCCGAGCCGGGACTGGGAGACGCTTATGTGAATGACAGACCAAGCCGAGGTCAAAGAAGCTGATGGGCGGCACGGGAACTCCTCGTCCGTGCGCTTGCGCGTACGCCACGAAGGAGGGGCCGCACGAGCGCCCGGCGGCCGCTACGCGTGGCCGGGGCGGGGTCCCCCCTGCTCGAGCGAAGTCGAGAGCTTGGGGAGGGTCGGGTGCAGGGGCCTGGGAACGGCTCGATAACCTATGGCCGCTGACAGACACTTAGGGTGGCTTTATAAGGGAGCCGCCCTGTTCCGCCCACGTTCAAGGAGTTGCCGCCGCCGTGAGCAGCAGCCTTCGACGCGGCGCCCTCGCCGCCGCCGCCATCGCGTTCTCGATCGCCTCGCTCGCCGCGTGCGGCGCCGGAAACGACAGCCAGACGCTCGAGGTCAAGCCGGACAACGCGGCTACCAGCGTCGGGACCATCAAGGTCCAGAACGCGCTCGTCATCACCCAGCCCGACGCGACCTCCACCGGTCCGGCCGTGATCTCGGCGACCATCTTCAACACCGGTGGCACCGACCAGACGCTGGACTCGATCAGCGTGCAGGACGACGGCACCGCCCACATCTCGCCCGCCATGGGCCAGGGCAAGCTGACCATCCCGGCCGGCGGCTCCGTCGTCATCGGCGGCAAGGGCAACGCCGCCGCCACCGTGGACAACGCCGGTGCGGCCGTCCAGAACGGCAACGCGCAGAAGGTCACCTTCACCTTCAGCGAGACCGGTGACGTCAGCCTGCGGGCGTTCGTCGTCCCGGCCGAGAGCTACTTCACCAAGTGGGGTCCGAGCAGCATCCCGTCGCCGAGCGCCACCGCGTCGGCGTCGGCGACCAAGTCCTCGACGGGGAGCCCGAAGCCTGCGAAGCCGGCGAAGCCGGCGTCGGGCACGCCGACCGCGTCTGCGACCGCGTCGAAGCCGGCCGGCTGACACCGGGGCACACAAAGGGCGGGAACCTCGACATCGGTTCCCGCCCTCGGCGGTTCCGACCCTCTCCGTCCGCCGACGGAGAGGGTCACTTGACGTAGCAGTCGGCGACTCAGGGTTCGAACTTGTAGCCGAGGCCGCGGACCGTCACCAGGTAGCGCGGGGCGCCCGGGTCCGGCTCGATCTTGGCGCGCAGGCGCTTGACGTGGACGTCGAGGGTCTTGGTGTCGCCCACGTAGTCGGCGCCCCAGACACGGTCGATGAGCTGCATACGGGTCAGCACGCGGCCCGCGTTGCGCAGCAGCATCTCCAGGAGGTCGAACTCCTTCAGGGGCAGGTCGACCTTCGAACCCGAGACCGTGACCACGTGCCGGTCGACGTCCATGCGTACCGGCCCTGCCTCCAGCGCGGCCGGGGTCACCTCCTCCGGCTCGCCGCGGCGGCGCAGGACGGCCCGGATGCGGGCGACCAGCTCACGCGAGGAGAACGGCTTGGTGACGTAGTCGTCGGCCCCTATCTCCAGCCCGACCACCTTGTCGATCTCGCTGTCCTTGGCGGTCACCATGATCACCGGGACGTTGGAGCGACCGCGCAGCTGGCGGCACACCTCCGTGCCGGGCAGGCCCGGCAGCATCAGGTCGAGGAGGACGAGGTCGGCGCCGTTGCGCTCGAACTCGTCGAGTCCGTCGGGCCCGGTGGTCGCGATGGCGACCTCGAAGCCCTCCTTCCGGAGCATGTACGACAGGGCGTCGGAGAAGGACTCCTCGTCCTCGACGACGAGCACTCGGGTCACGGAAAGACCTCCGGGGCGGGAAGCGGTTCGTACGGGGATGAGACGGTGGTCGTCCCGTCAGAGCGGCCGTCCTCGTCTTCGAGGCCGGACTGGTGTTCGGTCGGGCGGTCGCGGGCCGCAGCGGCCTCCGGCAGCCGCAGGGTGAAGGTGGAGCCCTGGCCCTCGGAGCTCCACACCGTGACCTCCCCACCGTGCGAGGCGGCCACGTGCTTGACGATCGCGAGACCGAGGCCGGTACCGCCCGTGGCACGGGAGCGGGCCGGGTCCACGCGGTAGAAGCGCTCGAAGATGCGCTCCTTGTCCTTGTCGGAGATGCCTATGCCCTGATCGGTCACGGCGATCTCGATCAGGTCCCCGCCGGACACCGACACCCGGCGGGCGGAGATGCCGACGCGGGTGCGGGAGGGCGAGTAGTTGACGGCGTTCTCGACGAGGTTGCCGAGGGCGGCGGCCAGCTGGCCGCGGTTGCCCCACACATGCAGGTCGCCCGCGCCGCCCGCCCGTCGCCCGCCACCATCCTGATCGGACCCTTCGGGCGCCCATACATTCGAGGCCATCGTGATCTGCTTCGTACCGGCCTGGTGGCGGCAGCGGTCGACGGCCTCGGCGACGAGTTCGTCGACGCGGACGGGCTCGGCGTCCTCGAGAGGGTCGTCGTTCTGCACCCGGGACAGGTCGATGAGCTCCTGCACGAGGCTGGTAAGCCGGGTCGCCTCGATCTGCATCCGGCCGGCGAAGCGCTCCACGGCCTCGGGGTCGTCGGAGGCGTCCATCACGGCCTCGGAGAGCAGCGACAGGGCCCCCACCGGCGTCTTCAGCTCATGGCTCACATTGGCCACGAAGTCGCGGCGCACCGCTTCTATCCGGCGGGCCTCGGTGAGGTCCTCGACGAGCAGCAGCACCAGCCGGGAACCGAGGGGCGCCACGCGCGCGGACACGGCGAGGGCTTCCCCGCGCCCGGTGCCGCGGCGCGGCAGGTCCAGCTCGACCTGGCGTATCTCGCCGTCCCGCCGGGTGTCGCGCGCCATCTGGAGCATCGGCTCGATAGCGAGCTTGCCCCCGCGTACGAGGCCGAGGGCGTAGGCTGCGGAGCTGGCCTTGACGACGGCGTCGGCCTCGTCGAGCACGACGGCCGACGACCGGAGTACGGACAGCACCGTGTCCACGCCCGGCGGAAGCACGGGGTCGGTGTGCAGGGAGGTGCGGGTGGGGCGCTTCTGGTCGCGCTCGCTCCAGCGGAACGCCAGCACGGCGATGACGCCGGTGAGCACCCCGGCGATCGCTGCCGCTGCGGCGACCGCCGCGTTCACGTCCATGCACCCAGGTTAGGCACGTCATGACGCTTGCCCACAGCCATCGGAGCGCGACCTCGAACACTCGTCGCCCAGAGTTCACCTTGGAGCCAGTAATGGTTCATTTGGGATGTCGGAAACGGTCGCGTACGGGCCGGAGCGTGGGAGCGTGGGGTGCGGAGGGCGCCGTGTCCGCCGTATCGGCCGTATGCGCCATGGTGCCGTATGCGCCATGGTGACGACGGGCCCCGGCCCCAAAGCCCCCGAAGCAGACGTAAGAGAGGGACACCCTGATGCGGGACGCGTACCACGAGGAACTTGACTCGATCGGTGAGGGTCTGGTCGAGATGGCCCGGCTCGTCGGGTCGGCGATCGGACGCGCCACCACGGCGATCCTCGACTCCGACCTCAAGCTGGCGGAGGCCGTGATCGAGGCCGACCAGAAGGTCGACGACCTCCAGCACGACCTGGAGGCGCGCGCCATAGCCCTCCTCGCCCGCCAGCAGCCGGTGGCGACGGATCTGCGCATCGTCGTCACGTCGCTGCGGATGAGCGCCGACCTGGAGCGCTCGGGCGACCTGGCCCAGCACGTCGCGAAGCTGGCCCGGCTGCGCTTCCCGGCGCGCGCGGTCCCGCACGACCTGCACGCCACGATCCTGGAGATGGGCCAGCTCGCCCAGCGCCTGATGGCGAAGGCGGCCGAGGTCATCGTCACCAAGGACGTCGACCTCGCGCTGCAGCTGGAGCAGGACGACGACGAGATGGACCTCCTGCACCGCACGCTCTTCCAGCACCTGATCGACGAGCGCTGGAAGCACGGCATCGAGACCGCCGTGGACGTCACCCTGCTGGGCCGCTACTACGAGCGCTACGCCGATCACGCGGTGGCGGTGGCGAAGCGGGTGGTGTTCCTGGTGACGGGTGAGCACGCGGACGAGCTCCAGCAGGACGTCCAGCCGGCGACGGGCGTCGAGGGCGTCTGACCGGGGGGCTCGTAGGGCCGGTCGGCTCGGGGTCGGCTCGGGGCCGGGTCGGGGTCCGTCGGGCGCGTAAGAGCTCCTGTGCGCCGTTGATGCGCCCGGCAGAACGGGCATGGAATGGGCACAGGCACCAGTCTGGACAGCCTCGAGGAGGGCCCCATGGCCGAGACCCCCAGCACGCCCGACCCCACGCAGGAGCGCGGAACCCAGCAGCCCACCGAGATCACAAGCCTTCCGCTGGTCGGCGCCTGCGGCTGCGGCTCCGGCTGCGGGTGCGACTGCCAGTCGGGCGCTCCGTGCCAGTGCGGCT
>CBFHCJ010000152.1:0-11401 GCA_965654005.1 uncultured Streptomyces sp.
TCACAGCCCATCCGACCCCGCCTCTCCCACGCCAGCTGATCAACAGCTACCGCAACGAGAACACCGGTCCACCAGACACGCACTCGTCACTCAAGAGGAAACGCACCCTGCCATCGTCGCGCTCTTGGCGATGGTCACCATCTGCCTGCTGGCCGCCAGCGGACACACGGACCCGATCGCTGCTGTGGCCTGGTTCGGCGGCACGGTCTTCGCTGGTGGAACGATCGTCAGCGTGACCGTCCACATCCGCCGCTGACCACGATGGTCAGGCGCGGATAGCATGCGCATCGGGCCGTCCCTGGCAGCTCGAATGCCGGGGACGGGCCGATGCTCGTTCGAGGGTGGGTCAGCCGAGCCAGACGATGTCCAGCACGGACAGGTGCCTGAGCGCGCGGTTCGCGAAGTAGATGACGGACAGCTGGCCGACGGACGCGATGCGCACGTCCTCGCCCTCGGGGTCGCCGGCGTCCCACTGCGGGAAGCCCCACGGGTTTACGGCCGCGGCGTCCAGGACGTCCCAGACCATCTGCTCCGCGTGCTCGGGCAGTCCGGCGAGCACCTTCGCGGCCGGCGGCGACAGCCGGACCGCGTGCGGCTGTCCCGTCACCGGTGCCTCCGGATCTCCTCCAGGTCCACGAACCCGGTCTCATCCCGGCCGGAGTCGAGGAAGGCGTCGACCGTCGGCGCGGAGGCGATGCGGGCCTGCCACACCTGGACGACCTCGTACAGCCCGGCGAGGGAGAACGTCCGGCGTGATTCCTCCAGCGCAGCCGTCCACTCCTGCTCGAAGGCCGGCACCCACCGCTCCGCACGCCGGTCGGCGCGCAGCTGCGCGAGCAGTTCGGCCGGCGCCCCGGGCGCGGGCGCGTACGACGTGACGGGTGCGTGGTCGGGCTGCGCGCTCATCGGCTGGTCCTCCCGGCGGGTCGTACCGACACGGTACGCGCACCGGGTCGCCGTGGATGCGGGCATGGGACAGATCCCTCCTACCGGATCAGGGTGCTGGCGACAGCGCGGGGGCGTGAGGGGACGACAGCTGGGCGAGGAACTGGCCGTAGGCGGTTTCAGCGAACCACCAGGCGGCGGGTGAGTGCCGTCTCGTGCGCCACGGCCGCGGCTCCACCAGCGTCTCCAGGCGCCCGTCGGGGTGCTGGAGGCAGACGCCGATGCCCTAGTAGCCGAACTCCAGCAGCTTCTCGGGGTAGTGCACGCTGGGAGCCCTGGTGATGATCACCCGGCGCGCGCAGAACGTCGTGAACTTCTCTGACGCATCCAGTGCCAGTTGGGAGGCGCTCGCGGCCCGTACCGTGGCCAGCCGCACCTGGCACGGACGCGTGACGTGCCGGACGACCTGGCCGTCGGTGACGGTGCAGAACCCGGCCGGGGCCCGGCGGATGTAGGCGCGTTGGTGATCAGTGAGGGCCGCGAGCGGGACGGGCAGGCCGTGGGGCAGCCACCAGGCACTGCCGTCCTGCGACTCGTCCCGGCCACCGTCCTGCCACGGGGATCCACCCCGCCGTCCCGCTTGCACAGGAGCACCCCCCTCCAGCACCCAGGCCAGGTGACCTCGGGCATTCGCTCCTTCACACCTGTGCTGCCTTTCCTTGGAACGGGACCCCCGACCTGTCACCGTGCTGATCACAACGTTTCTAGCGATGGCGTACCCACCACGCCGTGGCAGCGAATGCTGCGGTGCCGGCGGCAGTGGCCGCACCGCGTACGAAGGCCGTGGCAGCGGTACGGCCGAAGTGCCGCCACGTCTTCTTCCGCTTTCTGACCACAAGGCTCGATGGCACAGCATGCAGGGGACGCGTACGCTGATCGTGCAAGGCAGCCTCCTAGGTTTGCCTCCCAAAGGCCCCCGAGACGTGAGTTCTTGGCCGGACTCGTCGCGGGGGCCTTGTCCTTCTCTCCGCACATAGTCCCGACTTCGTCTGCTTCGGCCGAAGGACAGCTCGGCCTTGATAACTGCAGCGCTATCAGACACCGTTGGGGGGTGGACGTTGACTGCTACTACCGGCGGACCGCTCACCTGGCGCGACGCCAAACACGTGCCCACGAGATGCGGCGCACGGTCGACGCCTGGGTTCGCAACACAGACCACCGGCTTGGCAAATTCCAGGATGTGGCACGGTGGGAGGCATTGCTTAGGCAGGTCCCGGACCTCGTTGAACCACACGGGGACCGCGTACTCATCCTGGGGTACCAGGATGATCTTGAACTGGGCATGAAGAGGATCACCCAAGCGGCGCGGCATGAGCTTGGCCTCCGAGCTGACTGCATCTATACGGTTGACCCCAATGGGCGTGTGATCTCGGCGAGGCAGCTTGTTCTACGGGTCGTCAATCAGCACCGCCATCCCAATTCACGCTGCCTGAACCCCTGCTCGAAGGAAGAGCGTCAAGAGGCTGCTCAAGCTGCGCGACGCCGCAAGGACGCCGCTGGCGGATACGCATATGGCGCTCCGCCCTACGGATGGACGGCGAAACGGGGTGGGCTTGCTCCCATCCAGGAGGAGCAAGAGGCCGTGGTCATGGCACTCGTGCTGAGAGCCGAAGGCCACTCGCTAAGACAAATCTGCGCTGCTTTGGACGAGTCCGGTCTGCGACCGCGACGCGCTGCATCCTGGAACTCGGGGACTCTCAGCCGCACGCTACGGCGCTGGGGAACTCCAGGCACGGAGGGTGACTGATCTGCCCGTCGGCGAAGTACACGCTGTCGCAGTTGTGGATGTCGACGCCCTCGCCCAGGACGTCCGCGGCTCCATGCCCGACCTCGTCCAGGCCGTCGGCCGCGCCCTGCGCATCCAGCCCGGCGAGGGCAAGGTGGCCTCGCTGGTGGTGCCGATCCTGCTCGGGCCCGGGGAAACCGCGGACAACATGCTCACCAGCAAGGCGTACGGCGGGCTCGCCAAGCTCCTGGAAGCCCTCAGGGCACACGACACCCGCATCATCATGGAGGCACTGGCCCAGCCACAGGCACCCAGCCGCTCCAAGGGCGTCCAGAGCCGTGAAGGAGGCCAGGACACAGAGAGCACCGAGGGCGAAGACGGCGTCATTGTCTCGGTGCCGGCGCGGGCGCTGCTGAAGTTCAGCACCCCGCGCGATGCGGCCGCGCTCGCGGCGTTCATCAGCCTGCGCGTCCTCAACCCCGAGAAGGAGCACTGGCGGCACGGCGTGGAGGCCGCCGTCATCTACACCCGGCTCCAAGGCAGCCTGAAGATCCCGTTCACCTACCGCGTGCCCGACGACCCGGAGCAGGAGACCGAGGGCCGGAGCGAAGAGCAGAGCGAGGGGGTGCGTGAGAGATGGCCGGTCTCGCTCGCAGACTTCCCGCTCGGACAGTGGATCGCCGACGCCCGCCACCGACACACCCGCGATCGCCTGGACCCCGAACGTGTCGAGCAGCTGGAGCAGCTGGGCATGATCTGGTCGCACCGTGACGTCGCGTGGGAGGAAGGGCTCACCGCGGCGCGTGGATGGGCGAAGGAGAACGGACACCTCCTCGCGCCGCTGGACGCCGTCCATCAGGGCCACAAGACCGGCATCTGGCTGAAGAACGCGCGAGCCGACGCCCGCGCCGGGACGCTGACTGCGGAGCGGCGCGAGCAACTGGAGGACATCGACCCCTCCTGGTGCCCCGCCTGGCCCGTGGAATGGCAGCGCGCCTTCCACCTCGTCCGCCAGCACCTTCAGGCCCGCGGCGTGCTTCCGAGGGCGCCGGGCGAGGTCGTGCATCAGGGCGAGGACCTCGGGCGGTGGGTCAGAGCACAGCACCTTGGATGGGACCGGCTCACCGGCGGACAGCAGTGGATGTGCGAGCAGGTCCTCGGGATCGAACCCGCGGCCGAGGACGAGAAGCCGAAACCACGCCGCACACACGCCGACAAGTGGACCATGAACTACACCGCCGCCCGCCAGTACTACGAACGAGAAGGACACCTCCAGGTACCCAGAGGACACGTCGAACGGATCGTCACCGGCGACGGCCGCGAGAACCAGGAGGAACGAGACCTCAAACGGGGATCGTGGATCAGCAACCAGCGCAGCAGGGCCGCCACGCTGCCGCCGGAGCGGGTGCAGCAGCTCTCCGAGATCGGAATGCGCTGGCCGTAAGCGGCGCCGGACGGGCAGCGGGGCAGGGCAGGGAAGGGAAGGGAAGGGACGCTCAAACCGACCCGCCGCGTCCAGCCGAATGCCATCACCCTCGTACCCAAACTGGTTTAGCCATTCAAGCAACGGCATTGCCCGCACCCTTCGCTCTTCTCGTCATCGCTGTCGGGGAGAGGTACGGATGTGTCACCTCTCAACCGCACGCCCGGGGCCATTTGTCCCGCAGCCACGCCAGGTCGGTCTCGGCGCGGGTGCGGGTCGCCTGTTCACGGGTGAAGACGGCGTCCGTCTTGGTCAGGACCAGAACGTATGGGCGTCCCTGGCGCCGGGTGGTGTGGGAGACGGGCAGGCCGGCCTGGTCGATGCGGCTGTGGAGGTGGCGGCGTCCGTCCTTCGCGAGCGGCCACTCCATGACGTGGCGGGTGCGGGAGGTGAGGAAGGCGTCCAAGTCGGGGCAGAGTCCGCAGCCAGTCCGGCATGTCCCGGCCGGGGTGAGGGACCAGTCGTCGGCCGCACGTACGGGGCGGGTGAGGGCCGCGGCGAGCCGGTCCTCGCAGTGGTCGGCGAGGGTCTGGAAAGCGCGGGCGGCGGGTGCGCCGTCGCGTATGGTCGTCGGCTGGCGGGCCGCGGTGCGCAGGGCGGGGAGCAGGCATTCCAGGGCGGTGTCCGGCAGGCCGCGCAGTGTGGCGGCGATGGTGCCGGCGGTCTCGGGCCCTGCCGCCTGCAGGACGCGGGCCAGTGATGCGCCGAGCCCCTCCATGCCTGTGCGGCGCTCCGTCTCGCGGCCGATGCCGAGCCAGCTGGTGAGCTGCTGCTCGACTGCTTGCCAGGCACCCTCGGCCAGCGGCGAGGCCATCGCGTCCCCATCGCCGTCGGCGGCCCGCAGCGCGGTGCACAGGCCGGGCAGCGATTCGAGCCACGCCGCGCGGCCGGCCCCGGTGTACGCGCCAACCGTGCCGAACCAGCTGCTGACGGCCCCGCGGGCCCACGTCCGTCCGTACCGCGCGGCCGCTGCCGCGAGACCCGGGGCGTGCCGCTCGCCCAGGGCCTCCACCCCAAAAGGCGCGAGGAGCATCGTGGCAGTGTCCGCTTCCCGCAGTCCCACCGCGACGGGCAGGGCGGCGGCAAAGAGCGCCGCGGCCGCCTCGCCCGAACCGTGGTGCTTCCAGAACGGGGCGAGCGACTGGGCGAGCGTGCGCGCCCGGTCGAGGTCCCCGGCATCCAGGTGGCCCTGAAGTTCCCGCAGTGCGCCTTCGGAGCCGGCCTCGGCGCGGGCCGTGAACGAGCGCTGCCGGGGCCACAGGACCACGGCAGCCCGCCGGTACCAGCGGTCGAGGGTGTTGCCGTAGTTGCCCATGTAGCCCTCGTACTCGGACTGGTAGGGCGTCAGGTCCTTGTTCTCGGTGGTGGCGCACACCTCGGCGTACGCGACGGGCAGGTTGATCTGCTCGCCGCCGGTGCCGTCCGGGCGGGTCCACCAGCTTAGCGTGATCTCGTCGTCGATCAGCTCGTTCAGTTCGTAGCTGGAGAAGTCGCCGCTGCGGCGGCGCTCGGCACCGGGTTCCCCGTCGGGGTCCAGGAGGCATTCACCCTCGCACTCCTCGTCCTCGCAGTCGTCGTAGTGCTCGACCTCGCCGTAGTAGTCATAGCGGTCGTACGGCGCATGCGCGTCCCAGGTCTCCTTCACCTCGGCCAACGCGAGGACCGCTTCGCAGTCCGTCTCTGCGGCGGCCTGGCGGAGCAGGGCGGTGCGGGTGGCGTCGGCTCCCTTGAGGCGGTCCCAGTCCAGGCCGCGCTGGGTGTACTCGTGGTCGAGGAGGTACACGAGGCGGTTCGGGGGCGCGGCCTTCTGGCGGCCGTAGGCGTAGCGCTCTTCGGCCGGCTCGGTGAAGTGTTCGGTCAAGCAGTGGGCCAGGTCGGCGACCGGGTCCCCGTCGTCCTCGCCAGCCGGGCGGATGCGTTCGGCGAGGAGGTTCATGGTGAGGGTGACGCGGTAGCCGGACTTGACGGGCTTGACCTCGTGCAGGCAGTCCGCGTAGAAGGCGGCGAAGGTCAGCTTCTCCCGGGACGCCTGGTGGACGACGCTGCGGTCGGCGTGCGAGACGACGAGTTCGCCGCCGGTGTGGTGCGAGGGCAGCGAGACGACCAGGGTGCCCACCATGGAGTCGTCCTTCTCGGAGTCCTGGTGCGGCAGGAAGAACTGGCCCTTGCCGTAGACGAGCAGTGCGTGCGGCTCGGCACGTAGGACGACGGTGGGCGGCAGACCGAGCGCGGTGCGGACACCGTCGAGGACGCCGTCCAGGGTGCGGTCCCAGTCGGTGCCGCCGAGCGTGATGCGGTCCGGGGTGATCTCCCAGGTGTCGCGGACTCTGGTGTCGGACAGGGTCTGCTCGCCGCGGCCGAAGGATGCCTGCCGGGCCTGCGCGATCAGTTTCTTGGCGACCGGGGCACACAGCGGCAGCGGCAGTTCCCCCACCCCGTCGACCTCGATGCGCAGCGCGCGGGCCGACATCTCGATACGGGTGCTGAAGTCCCCGCGCCGCTGCGCGTCGTCGAGCAGCTCCGCCAGCTGCTTCCGCGCTCCGTGTCCCATACTGTTTCGTCCCCAGGGGTGCAGCGTGCCGTATGGCCTGTCCCGGAAACCCTAAACGCCGCGGGCAGTCCTTGTTCCCGGGCTGTTGGTCATGCGGCGAGGGTGAGTATGTCGCGGTAGCGGATGGTGTGAACCGTAGGTGATCGCGTTGCTGGTGGTAGCGCCAGTAGGCGTCGAAGTCGCTGTCCACGGACAGTGGGACGTCCGGGTGAGCGGACAGTTGATCTCCTTGTATGCGGACAGCTCATCTCCTTGTCCGGTATGACTTTTCATCCCTCGGACGGCGGTCAGTTGGACGGGGTGAGAGGCTGGACGCCCTGACCGCGGCCACCACAGACATCAACAGCCTCACCACCCGACGCCACCGCACCCGCCGCTCCCCCGCACGTACCCACACGTGACCACGTGCCCATAGACGTGCCTGCACCCGGCCGAACCGTCCGAGCAGCACGCCCCGTACCTGGGTCAGTGACACCGGATACGCACCCCGGCCACAAGACGCGGGCGTCGGCGCCCGTGCAGAGCACCAGATCAACCATGCTGGGCGCCACGTGGAGGCACATCTGTACCGGATGACCATGGCTGCTGTCAGTCTTATGCCGATTCACGTCAGTAGGGTGCCGAAGGGCTGCGATACCTGGGACCTGGAGGGCAGTTCATGCCGTCCGGTTCTCGTGGGAAGGGCCATGATGCAGGGAAGGCGTGATGGTGATCGCGAAAGCGGTCCGGTGGCCGTGTTCCCGCCAGCGTCGGGCCGGGCGGCGGCAATGCCCCGGCTGCTGGACCTCGACAGCCGCGGTGAGCTGAGCGCCGCGCATGTGCGCCTGGTGGCAAAGGCGTTGGGGAAGTCGGAGCGGACAGTGTGGCGGTGGCTGGCCGCTGCCCGCAAGGATCACCGCCTCGCACGGGTGGAGGCGCCCCATTTCACGGTCACCACGGAAGTCCGGCGGCTGCTGGCGCTGTGGGGCGGTAACGCCTCCCGAGTCCACGCCGAGCTGGTACAGCGGGCGGCCCACGATCCGAACGCTCCCGCGGTGCCCCCGCTCTCCACGTTGCACCGGGCGATCCGCCGGGACCTGACCCGCGGCGAGCGGGCCGGGCTGAAGAGCGGGGAAGCCGCCCGCCGTGCTCACGACGTGTTCGGGCAGCGCCCGCCGACGCATCGCAACGCGACGTGGGAGGGCGACCACAAGCACGTGCCCGTCGAAGTCGATGTGGAAGGTGAGCTGGCCACACCGTGGGTGACCTGGTTCATCGACTGCGCCACCAAGGCGATCACCGGGGCCGCGGTCACCGCGCACGCTCCGAGCCGGGACGCGGTGCTGGCGTCCCTGCGGATCGCGATCACCGCAGCGAGCCGTTCGGGCCGGTGGGCGGCCTGCCGGGTCAAATCCGGGTCGATCGCGGCAAGGAGTTCCTGTGCCAGGCGGTCACCGCGGCGATGGGCGCGCTCGCCGTCCCCGTCACCGACCTGCCCGCTACACCCCGCACTTGAAGGGCTCGATCGAGGCGCTGAACGACGCGGTGGAGGAGATGTTCCTCGTCTCGCTCCCCCGCTACACCGGCCGCCAGAAACTCACCGGTGGCGCTCTCGCCGACCCCGACGCCCCGCCCCTGACCTACGAGGCGTTCGTGGGACTGCTGCTGGACTGGGTGACCTGGTGGAACACCCTCCATCGTCCCGCCGCACTGAACGGGGAAACCCCCCTCCAGGCGTGGCAGGCCGACGCGACACCGCTCACGGATGTGTCCGTCGGGCAGCTGGCGACTTTCGCCCTGGAGGACGACGGCCGCACGTACACGATCAGCACGAGCGGGGTACGGTGGCGCCGCCGGGACTACCTCGCCCCGTGGATGAACGGCCGTACCGGCACCAAAGTCTCGGTACGGCACCTGCCCCACCACGACGACACCATCGAGGTCTTCGACGCCGCCACCGGCCACCACCTCGGATCAGCGTTCCTGGCCGCCGCCGCGAGCCAGGAACAGATCCGCTCCGTCCAGGCCGCACGGACCGCGGCCGCCCGGCGACTCAAGGCCGATCTGAAAGCCGCGGAGAAGCTACGCCGCCGGCGCTTCGAAGCCTCCACCACCGCAGCCCCGCCCCGGCCACTCACCTCCCCGACCTCAGCGCAGGCTGAAGAGGAACTGGGCGCGGCAGCGCAGACGGACCGCCGCGCGCTAGCCCGCCCCGATCTCGTCCCGCACTGCCCCGCGCCCAATACCTGGGCCCGCCCCAGGCCCCCGCCCACACCCACTGCTGATGAGGACCAAGCTGATGATCGCTGACCGGGACGACGGGCTGCTGCCCGCTGAGCGCGAAGACCACTTCCTGGGCCGGGAACCGGCCCAGTTGGTCGGTACCGACACGCTGCTGACCACCAGGGACAACATCGAGGCCGTCATCGAGGCCAAGGCCATGATGTGCGTCTATGGGCCGGCCGGATCCGGCATGAGAAAAGCGCACACAACAGGCGACGGCCTCATCCGGGTCTTTGACGTCTTCAACCACGTCGCCGAAAAGGTCCGCACATCCGTTCCCGACGTACAGCACCCCATCTTCAAGGCCTCCGACCTGGAAGACAACTTCCCCGTCGCACTCGACCGCGGCGGCCTGAAAACCCCGGCCCCCTCACAACCAGCTCAGCCCGACCGCTGGCGCGAGATCGAGACGATCATGGCGGACCTGTACCCCGCAGGCCCGACCGATCAGGAGATCTGGGCCCGCGCAGGCGGAGACCTCTCACGCCTGAGACTCCACGGGACCGGCCGGGCGAACTGGTTCGTTGCGCTGCGCAACCTCAAACTCGGCGGAGGCGGCCAGCAGATTAGTCCCCACACACTGCTCGAAACAGCAACCGACGACTTCCCGCACCATCCCGAACTCACAGCCCTGAAGGCACGGGAATAGGTGCACCATCGCGTCCGTGTCTGGGCACCGGGGGGCCGTCGCGAAACAAGTGGTGCGTTTTGCCGCTCGATGCGCCCTCGGAGCTGCGGCTTCGAATACCATAGCGATGCAGTTGATTTCCGACGGGCCCGACGGCCCCGACGTTGTTCCGTTGTGTCTGACTTCTCAGTAGTTGATCAGATGCCGTAGACGGCGAAGGCGTCGTTGTGGTTGAGGAGATCTCGGCGGGCGTGAGCGATGTTGGCTCGTCCGGCCAGGTGGAACGTACTGATGCCCAGGTTTGCACGATAACCCGTGGGTTCGCCATGACACTCGATTCCTCAGCACAAAACGTGATCAGATGGTTAACGCGGGCCAGTGCCTCCACACCTGGATTATGACGGGAAAACGGAAATCCCGAAGGAACTTCATGATCCATCCATCGTCCGCTGTCCTACCTGCCTGGGCTGAACTGCGGCAACAAAGGACGGAAGCCGGGGCGAACCCAAGGGATGTCGCACATCGAAGGCGAGGGCGCACCCGCGACCGCTGGCGGCCCTGGTCACCACCCGGCGCGAACTCCTCGGCCGAAGCCGCTGAGTGGCGCTGCTGGTCGTCATTGCAGCCGCGCCGCCCAGTCCGTCACGGCCTGGCTGAGGCGGTCGCGGTTGGCCTCAAACTGGCGCTTGCGATGCCCGTTCGCACCTGACGGGTGTGGGAAGCCGCGCAGCGCGCGGCCAGCGGGTAGGTCCGCTGCCTGTAGCGCGCGATCGACAGCCTGCGAGGCCGCGCCGCCGAACGGGATGACCAGGGCCTCGGGGGTGGCAGCGAGCTCAGCGGCAAGGACCTGGTCTATGAAAGCGGGCAAGATCGGCGTCGCCTCGATGAGC
Source organism: uncultured Streptomyces sp. (assembly GCA_965654005.1). Taxonomy (GTDB): domain Bacteria; phylum Actinomycetota; class Actinomycetes; order Streptomycetales; family Streptomycetaceae; genus Streptomyces. The sequence goes on from CBFHCJ010000152.1 coordinate 10,486, forward strand.
CGATCGGCTGATGTCCCGTCAATTAATCGGGATATTGGGTGTGCTGTGGTAGTGGGCCACGCCTGCGTAGGACATGCCCAGTGACGCGGTCAGGACCTTGATGTCGAGTTCCTCCGCCAGTGTGACCAGGCGGGTGGAGCGCAGGATGCGGGGCAGCAACCCCGCAGGGGCCAGGCTGTCGCGGATGTGCGCGGCACCGGCCGGGGCGCGGGTGGTCCGGGTCAGCCTGGTGACCAGGAGATGAGGGTTGTCGGTCTGCAGCCGGCTGCGGTGGTCGAGGCAGCGCTGGAGCGCCGTCCAGGTCGCGGTGTCCAGTGGAAGCGCCACCTGTCTGCCGGGGAACTGGATGGTGTGGCGGGCGGGGTCGATGCAGAGGTCGGTGAGATGGCGCAGCTCGGTGATGGTGGCCGCGTGGAGCAGGGCTGCGAGGCCGATGAACGCTTCGTGCGGGTGGGTGTCACGGGCGGTGGTCCACCGCTGGTACAGGGCCTGCTGCTCGGCGAGTGTAAGAGTGGGGCCGTGAAATCCTCTTTGCTGTAGGGCAGTTATAGGGCCGGTGGGGTCGTGGAGGACTACTCGGGTGTGGTGGGCGTAGGCGAAGAACTGGCGCAGGCCCGCGAGGCGGGAGGCGCGGCGTGCGGGGGTGCGGGAGAGGAAGGACTCCAGGTCTGCGGTGGTGACGCTCGCCCAGCTCATGTGCCCTTCAGCCTGGAGGTGGAGAGCCAGGTCGCGGATGGCATCCAGCCGGATCTCGATCGTCTTGAGCTGGTTCGGCCGTAGTCCCAGCTGCGGGGCTCGCTCGCGCTGGAGCACCAGGAAGTCCGCGAACCCTTGGACCTGGGGGCGCAGTGAGGCGGGTACTGAAGTTCCCCCAAGGCCGGGTAGTTAAGGTTTCCGGCCGGGGTGCAAGGCAGCG
>CBFHCJ010000153.1:0-11390 GCA_965654005.1 uncultured Streptomyces sp.
CGCGCGGGCCGCCTGCGGGGAGCGGGCGAGGTTCTCGGAGAGAAGCCCACGCCGGAAGTCCAGCAGCGCCCGGCAGGGGGCATCGGGCGGGATCAGCGCGGCGGCCCGGCCGAGCGCGGCCCGCGCCTCGTCCGCCCGGTCCCGTACGCCGTGCAGCGTGGCCGCGTACGCCAGTTGCCCGCGTTCGCAGGCCGCGGCGCCCCGCTCCTCGTCGCTGCGGGCCTGCGCCTCGGCCGTGCGCAGCGCGTCCTCGGCCTCCTCCCAGCCTTTCTCCGTGTACAGGCACCGCTCGACGAGCAGCGCGGCCCGCTGGAGCGAGGCCTCGGCCGTCTGCGCCTGGAGGAGGGCTGCCGCGTCGGCCCAGCAGGCGCGCGAGCGCAGCCGCCATACCGCGGTCTGGAGTGGATCGTCACCTGCGGTCGTTCCGGTACCGGACACGGCGGTATGCGCCACGTTGCCCTCCCCGAGCACGCCGTTGAACTTTGAGTGGTCGCCGCATTCCAGCACCGATCGCGGCGCTGGGCCAAGAGGGTGGGTGAAGGATTTCACAAAGTCGGGGCCACCGGTGGGGGCGGCGCCACCGGTCCCGTACCGCCATGACCTCAGCTCATGCGCAACGCCAGGAAGAAGTCGAGCTTGTCCTCCAGGCGCGAAAGGTCCCGGCTCGTCAACTGCTCGATTCGTCCCACCCGGTACCGCAGCGTGTTGACATGCAGGTGGAGCCGGGTCGCACAGCGCGTCCAGGAGCCGTCGCAGTCCAGGAACGCCTCCAGGGTCGGGATCAGCTCGGCGCGGTGCCTGCGGTCGTAGTCGCGCAGTGGGTCCAGGAGGCGAGCGGTGAAGGCGCGGCGCACGTCGTCCGGGACGAACGGCAGCAGCAGCACGTGCGAGGCCAGTTCGTGGTGGCCGGCCGCGCAGACCCGGCCCTGGCGGGCGGCCGCCACGCGCCGCGCGTGGCGTGCCTCCTCCAGGGCGCCGCGCAGCCCCTCGGCCGAATGCACCGCGGCACTCACGCCCAGCGTGAGCCGCCCGTCGCCGTCGAGTCCCGCGGCCAGCGGCGTCCGTACGGCCTCCAGGAGGACGTCGGCGACGATGCCCGCCCCGGAGCGGTCGTGCTCCCTGGACACCGCCGGAAGCGGGACGAGCGCGATCGCCTCATCGCCCGTGTGGGCGACCGCGACGCGGTCCGAGTGCTCCGGTCCCGTCGACTGGGGGTACCCCCTGCTCGAAGAGCTTGGGGGAGGGTCGACCAGGATCTCCTCGAGGAGCGACTGGGCGACCGGACCACCCTCGATCTCCCCGCCGTCCCACTCGACCCGGGCCACCACCACCTGCCAGTGCGGCGCCGCGCCGAGGCCGGGCAGCAGCACGGGTGCGGCGACCCGCAGCCGGGCCGCGATCTCGGCGGGCGCGGCCCCCGTCCGCACCAGTTCCAGGACCTCCTGCGCGAGCCGCCGCCGCACGGTGCGCGCAGCGTCCCGCCGGTCCCGCTCCACTGCGATCAGCTGGGTGACGCCCTGGAGCAGGTCGAGCCGTTCCTCGGGCCAGTCCCCGGCGTCCGCCTCCACGGCCAGCAGCCAGTCGGACAGCACCGTCTCACGAACGTCCCGCGAGGCGCCGCCGCCACGGCCGCTACCGCGGATCGCGAAGAGCGAGTATGTCGTCGTACCGACGGTCACCCGATGCGGTCCGCGGCGGCCGGTGCGTGACGCCGCCAGGTGCCCGGCGGCCAGCTCCGCGCACACCTCCGCCGTCGGCCTGGGCTGCGGCCCGGCGATCGGCCGGCCGGTGGGGGAGAGCACCCAGGCGCGCAGGTCGAGGTCGGATCCGAGCAGGTCGAGGACGACGTCCGGGCCGCCGCCCGCCGACCCCGAGGTCATCATGCGCCGGTGCCGGTCCACCACGGCCGCCAGGTCCCCGGCCCGCTCGCCGGAGACCTGCCGCACGACGTGCTCGGTGATCGTGGCGAACGCCACCGACTCGTGGACGGCGAACAGCGGCAGCCGGTGCCGGGCGCAGGCGATGATCAGATCGTCCGGGATGTCGCCCAGCTCCGCCTCACCCGCGGCGAGCGCGGCGACGCCCGCACCTGCGAGAATACGGACGAAAGGCTCGGAGTCGGCCGCCTGGTGCCGCCACGCCAGGCCCGTGAGGACCAGTTCGCCGCCGGAGAGATAACGGCTGGGGTCCTTGAGATCCGTGGTCATCACACCGAGCACGACGCGTTCCAGCTCGTCCTCGCCGCCGAGCAGCCGCAGCCCCAGCGCGTCGGTGTTCAGCAGTGCGCGCAGCCGCATGTCTCGTCGCCGCCGTTCTTGTCCGGAAATCCGCGTTCGGCCAGGCAGGGTGCCCGGGAAGCAGTGCTCGCGATCCCCCTGGCCGTGCGCCGTCTTTCCAGAGGAACCAGAAGAAACCAGAGGAAAACGGAGAGTTTGCCGATGGCCTCCGTTCATACGAATCTACAAGATGGCCGCCTTAACCAGCCAACTCCTTCATGGTTTCGGTGACTGACCCGAGCGGAGGACAGGGCGGTGTACTGAGGACATCCCGCGTGAACAGCACATGAACGAGCCGGGCCCGCGGCACCAGATCTGGCTCGATCCGTACGACCCACGAGACGAAGAAGAGAGCCGGTCATGGACTTCCTTCGCCCCGCAAGCTGGGAGGAGGCGCTCGCCGCCAAGGCAGAGCACCCCACCGCCGTACCGATCGCGGGTGGCACCGATGTGATGGTCGAGATCAACTTCGACCACCGGCGGCCCGAGTACCTGATGGACCTGAACCGCATCCGCGACCTCTACGAGTGGGAGGTCGGCGAGGACAGCGTGCGGCTCGGGGCCTCGGTCCCGTACACGAAGATCATGGAGAATCTGCGGAGCGAGCTGCCGGGCCTGGCCCTCGCCTCCCACACGATCGCCTCCCCGCAGATCCGGGGCCGCGGCGGCGTCGGCGGCAACCTCGGCACCGCCTCCCCGGCCGGCGACGCCCACCCCGCCCTCCTCGCGGCCGGCGCCGAGGTCGAGGTGGAGTCCGTGCGCGGCTCCCGCCGCATCCCGATCGACGCGTTCTACACGGGCGTCAAGCGCAACGCGCTCGCCCCCGACGAGCTGATCCGGGTCGTCCACATCAAGAAGGCCGACGGCCCGCAGCAGTACTCCAAGGTCGGCACCCGCAACGCGATGGTCATCGCGGTCTGCGCCTTCGGCCTGGCCCTGCGCCCGGGAACCCGCACGGTCCGTACGGGCATCGGCTCGGCCGCGCCCACCCCCGTCCGGGCCAAGGCCGCCGAGGAGTTCCTGAACGCGGCGCTCGAAGAGGGCGGCTTCTGGGACAACGGAAAGATCATCACCCCGTCGGTCGCCCAGCGGTTCGCGGACCTGTGCGCCGCCGCCTGCAACCCCATCGACGACGTCCGGGGCACGGCGAGCTATCGCCGTCACGCGGTCGGCGTCATGGCCCGCCGCACCCTGACCTGGACCTGGGAGTCGTACCGCGGCACCGCCCGCGCTTCGGAGGGAGCCGCGTAATGCGCGTCAATTTCACGGTCAACGGGCGCCCGCAGGAAGCCGATGACGTATGGGAGGGCGAGAGCCTGCTGTACGTCCTGCGCGAGCGGCTCGGCCTCCCGGGTTCGAAGAACGCCTGCGAGCAGGGCGAGTGCGGCTCGTGCACGGTCCGCCTGGACGGCGTGCCGGTGTGTTCGTGCCTGGTCGCGGCCGGGCAGGTGGAGGGCCGCGAGGTCGTCACGGTCGAGGGGCTGGCCGAGTACGCCAAGCAGCGTTCCCGCGGGACCGGCGCGGGCGGCACCTCCCCGGACGTGGCCGAGCGCTGGGAGGCCGGGGGCACCGACGCCCGGACCGGTGAGGGCACTCCCTTCCCGCCGGCGACGCTCTCCCCGATCCAGCAGGCGTTCATCGACGCGGGCGCCGTCCAGTGCGGATTCTGCACGCCCGGTCTGCTGGTCGCCGCCGACGAGATGCTGGAGCGCAACCCGAACCCGACCGACGCGGACATCCGCGAGGCGCTCTCCGGCAATCTGTGCCGTTGCACCGGCTACGAGAAGATCATGGACGCGGTCCGCCTGGCGGCCGCCCGCCAGTCGGAAGGGATCTGAGCATGCCCTCCCCCAAGCTCTCGGCTTCTCCCCCACTCCCGGCTTTGCTCGAGCGCGGGGACCCCCGCGAGCAGGGGGACCCCCGCGAGCAGGGCGGTCCCCCCATCGCTACCACCAAGATCACGCAGATCTCGGGGACCAAGGGCGGCATCGGCGAGTCCACGCTCCGCCCGGACGGCACCCTCAAGGTCACCGGCGAGTTCGCGTACTCGTCCGACATGTGGCACGAGGACATGCTCTGGGGCCAGATCCTGCGCTCCACGGTCGCGCACGCCGAGATCGTCTCCATCGACACGAGCGAGGCACTGTCCACGCCCGGCGTGTACGCCGTCATGACGTACGACGACCTGCCGACCGACGTGAAGAACTACGGCCTGGAGATCCAGGACACCCCGGTCCTCGCCCACCGCAAGGTCCGCCACCACGGCGAGCCGGTCGCGATCGTCGCCGCCGACCACCCGGAGACCGCGCGCCGAGCGGCCGCCAAGATCAAGGTGGAGTACCGCGAACTGCCGGTCATCACGGACGAGGCGTCCGCGACCGCGCCGGACGCGGTCCTCGTCCATGAGAACCGCACCGACCTCCCCCAAGGGCCTCCGACAATCCCCCGGTCTCAGCTCCGTTCGACCGGGGGGACCCCCATCGGTCCAGGGGAAACCCCCATCTCGGGGCACGTCCCGCACCCGAACATCGTCCACCGCCAGCCGATCGTGCGCGGCGACGTGGCCGAGGCCCGGAAGCGGGCGGACGTGATCGTCGAGGGCGCGTACCACTTCGGCATGCAGGACCAGGCCTTCCTGGGCCCGGAGTCCGGGCTCGCGGTCCCGGCCGAGGACGGCGGAGTCGATCTGTACATCGCCACCCAGTGGCTGCACGCCGACCTCCGGCAGATCGCGCCGGTCCTGGGCCTGCCCGAGGACAAGGTCCGAATGACCCTGTCGGGCGTAGGCGGAGCCTTCGGCGGCCGCGAGGACCTGTCGATGCAGATCCACGCCTGCCTGCTGGCGCTGCGCACCGGCAAGCCGGTCAAGATCGTCTACAACCGCTTCGAGTCCTTCTTCGGACACGTCCACCGCCACCCGGCGAAGCTGTACTACGAGCACGGGGCCACGAAAGACGGCAAGCTGACGCACGTGAAGTGCCGCATCGTCCTGGACGGCGGCGCGTACGCCTCCACGTCCGCCGCGGTCGTCGGCAACGCCTCCTCGCTCGGCATCGGCCCGTACAAGGTCGACGACGTCGAGATCGAGGCCGTCGCCCTCTACACCAACAACCCGCCCTGCGGCGCCATGCGCGGCTTCGGCGCGGTCCAGGCGTGCTTCGCGTACGAGGCACAGATGGACAAACTGGCGAAGAAGCTCGGCATGGACCCGGTGGAGCTCCGGCAGCTGAACGCCATGGAGCAGGGCACGATCATGCCCACCGGCCAGCCGGTCGACTCCCCGGCACCGGTCGCGGAACTCCTGCGCCGCGTCAAGGCGATGCCGATGCCTCCCGAGCGCCAGTGGGAGAGCTCCGAGGGCGCGGACGTACGGCAGTTGCCCGGCGGTCTGTCCAACACCACCCACGGCGAAGGCGTCGTACGCGGTGTCGGCTACGCCGTCGGCATCAAGAACGTCGGCTTCTCCGAGGGCTTCGACGACTACTCGACCGCCAAGGTGCGCATGGAGGTCATCGCGGGCGAACCCGTCGCCACCGTGCACACGGCCATGGCCGAGGTCGGCCAGGGCGGTGTCACCGTCCACGCCCAGATCGCCCGGACCGAGTTGGGCGTCAACCGGGTGACGATCCACCCGGCGGACACCCAGGTGGGGTCGGCGGGTTCGACATCCGCCTCCCGCCAGACGTACGTCACCGGCGGCGCCGTGAAGAACGCCTGCGAGCTGGTCCGCGAGAAGGTCCTGGAGATCGGGCGCCGCAAGTTCGGCTCCCACCATCCCGCTTGGGCCACCGCCGAACTCCTGCTGGAGGGCGGCAAGGTCGTCACCGACGCCGGCGAGGTCCTCGCCGACCTGGTGGACGTCCTCGGTGACGAGGCCGTCGAGATCGAGCGCGAGTGGCGGCACCGCCCGACCGAGCCCTTCGACCTGCGCACGGGCCAGGGCAACGGCCACGTCCAGTACTCCTTCGCCGCGCACCGCGCCGTGGTCGAGGTCGACACCGAGCTGGGCCTGGTCAAGGTCATCGAGCTGGCCTGCGCCCAGGACGTGGGCAAGGCGCTCAACCCGCTGTCGGTCGTCGGCCAGATCCAGGGCGGTACGACCCAGGGCCTGGGCATCGCGGTGATGGAGGAGATCGTCGTCGACCCCAGGACGGCGAAGGTGAGGAACCCTTCCTTCACGGACTATCTGATCCCCACCATCCTCGACACGCCGACCATCCCGGTCGATGTGCTCGAACTCGCCGACGAGCACGCCCCGTACGGCCTGCGCGGCGTCGGCGAGGCGCCCACCCTGTCCTCGACCCCGGCGGTCCTCGCGGCCATCCGCAACGCGACAGGCCTGGAACTGAACAGGACACCGGTACGGCCCGAACACCTGACGGGTACGGCCTAGCGTCCGCCCGCCGCCGCGCCCAACCGTGCTACCGGGCAGAGCGCAACGCCCCGCCGCCGGGCGACAGCTCCTCCGGGCGGCCACCCCGGCGTCGGCCGAAGTCCAGTACCACCCGTACACGCCGTCAAGGAGACCGAGAGATGCTGGACATCGCCGACGAACTGCACCGGTGGGTCGAGCAGGGACGCGACTTCGCCGTCGCCACGGTGGTGGCGGTCGGCGGCAGCGCCCCCCGCCGGCCGGGCGCCGCCCTCGCGGTGGACGCCGACGGCACGGCGATCGGCTCGGTCTCCGGCGGCTGTGTGGAGGGAGCGGTCTACGAACTGTGCGGGCAGGCGCTGACGGACGGCGAAACCGTCCTGGAGCGCTTCGGGTACGGCGACGACGACGCCTTCGCCGTCGGCCTGACCTGTGGCGGCGTCATCGACATCCTCGTCACCCCGGTCCGGGCGGCCGATCCCGCCCGTCCGGTGCTCGCGTCCGCGCTGGCCGCCGCGGCCTCCGGCACTGCCGCGGCCGTCGCACGGATCGTGACGGGCCCGGCCGGGCTGCCCGGCAGGGCGCTGCTCGTCCGTCCCGACGGCACATACGAGGGCGGCTTCGGCGCCCACCCGGAACTGGACCGCACGGTGGCGGCGGAGGCGGGCGCCTTCCTGGACGCGGGCCGCACCGGCACGCTGAAGATCGGAGAGCGGGGCTCACGTTGCGGAGCACCGCTCACGGTCCTGGTCGAATCGGCTGTCCCCCCACCCCGGATGATCGTGTTCGGCGCGATCGACTTCGCGTCGGCACTCGTCCGGATCGGCAAGTTCCTGAACCACCACGTCACGGTCTGCGACGCCCGCCCCGTCTTCGCCACCCGCACCCGCTTCCCGGAGGCCGACGAGATCGTCGTCGAGTGGCCCCACAAGTACTTGGAGCGCACCGAGGTGGACGCCCGCACGGTGCTGTGCGTGCTCACCCACGACGCGAAATTCGACGTACCGCTGCTCCAGCTGGCGCTGCGCCTTCCCGTCGCGTACGTCGGCGCGATGGGCTCGCGCCGCACCCACCTGGACCGCAACGAGCGTCTGCGCGAAGCCGGCGTCACCGAACTGGAGCTGGCGCGCCTGCGCTCTCCCATCGGCCTCGACCTCGGAGCCCGCACACCCGAGGAGACCGCCCTGTCCATCGCCTCGGAGATCGTGGCCAACCGGCGCGGCGGCAGCGGCGTTTCGCTGACCGGCGCCCACACGCCGATCCACCACGACACGGCACCGGTCGGGATGGGCCGGATCGGGGTAGTGGCCTGACTCCGTGTGGCCTGACTCCGTGTTGGACGCGCCTTTCGGCGTTCGAGAGACGTAGACGGACAAGTGCGGGTACGTCGTCACGCTCGGCAACTCGAACCAAGACCGACACGGTTCACCTTGCCGACGGCCGTCGAGACGTCAGGGCACGGATCTGGTTCCGGACCGGGCGGGGCCGCCCTGTCCGGGGAGGGTCGGCCGGGCGGGGGCCGTACGTGTGGTGTCTCGGTCCGCCTGGAGGGCCGGGGGTCGGGTCTGCGCCCAGGCCAGCAGCCTGGGGTCGTCCAGCGCGTCCACCCAGAGATCGGCGAGGGCGACGGCCTCCGGGGCGGGCCGGGGGCCCACACCGATGACCCGCAGACCCGCGGTGGCGGCGGCCTTCAGCCCGCTGACCGAGTCCTCCAGCGCAAGTCCGCTGCCGCAGTCCACGCCCAGACGCCGTGCGGCCTCCGCGTAGGTGTCGGGGTGCGGTTTGGGGCGTACGCCCGCCTCCGGTACGACGATGTGCCGGAAGTGGTGCCGTAAGCCCACGGAGTTCAGGCAGAACTCCACCACGTCCGCAGGGCAGTTGCTGGCCACGGCCAGAGGCGTGGTCCGGCCGAGGGTCCTCACCAGGGCCGGTGCTCCGCGTGTGGCCACGGGGTGTTCGGCGACGAGAGCGCGGAAGGCGGACAGGAGTTGCCGGGTCATCTCCTCGGACCCTTCGGGCTTGCCGGCGAGGCGTGCCATGAGGGTGCCGCACTCCGTGTAGTGCAAGCCCTTCGCGCTCTCCGTGAAGTCCGGGCCGGGTACGACTCCGTGGTCGCGCAGGACGATGTCACGCGCCCGCTGCCAGTGTCGTTCTGAGTCCACCAAGGTGCCGTCGCAGTCGAAGACGACGGCTCGTGGTGTCCAGTCGTAAATGCGATGGGATGTCATGTGCTTGCCGTTCTGACGCAGGACGGAACTGCCGGAAGGCGGCGTCGTCCGCCGGTCGGGGAATTCCGGTGCGCCTGCGGTGCCTTCTTCACGCAGGGAAAGCGTGAAATCGCAGGCGGATATGGCTGTTTCGCGCAGGCGGTGGCCGCGCACCACGGACTGTGGTGGTCCCGTGTACATCCGGAACCAGAAACATAATGAACGTTACGCTCGATCGGGGGGTATGTGGAGGTTTGCCATCGCAATACGCACTTATGGGTGACGGCTCAGTGATAGCGGAGCACGCCCTCGGCCGTTCGACCGTCGTCCTGTCGGAAGCAGAAGAAGCCGGTGCGGCCGTACAGGGAACAGCGGACGGCGGCGGCCGGTGCGTGTTCGGTGAAGTGCAATGCCTTCATTCGGCCGGAAACCGGTCGGATCAAACGGCCTTCGCTGCGCAGGGCGATCGCCTGCCGCGCGGCCTCCAGCAAGGCCATTCCCGGCACGTGGTCCGTGCCGTGGTCGAAGAAGAACGGATGGCGGGGATCGGCGGGATCCACCAGGAGATCGCCGCCTTCGAGGGAGACGACGACGTCCGGCTCCGACTCGAGCCCCAGCACGGACGGTTCCGGGCGCGCGCGTCGGCCCGGCGGCACGTCCGCGGCCACCCCCGCTCGGAGTTCCGCGTACCGCCCGGCGTCGAGGAAGCGCGCCCCGCCCGCGGCGTGGGCGAACCTGCGGTCACCGGCGAGGAATCCGACCCGCATGCGCAGTCCGGTCACCGTGGTCCCGCCGCGGTCGGTACGGAGGTCGCCGACCGAGGCGAGGCAGGTGATCTCGCTGGCACCGTGCCGTGCCCTGGGCTCCGCGCTCACGTCGAGGTCGAAGGACAGGTCACTGATCAGGAACCTCGTCGTGGGCGGCACATCGAGGTGCCGCAACGGGATGTAGATGCCGAGCTGACGCAGTGTCTCGACGACCATCCACGGGCTGTGCCGGTCGTCACGCCCGCGACGGAAGGTCGGATGGGAACGGGGCCACACGGCCGCGGCGCGGAAGGTGAGGGGGCCGCACGGTCGGACGTCCGTCAGCAGGACCTCGGCCACCGAGAGCCGGTGGACCGTCTCGCGTTCGACGGTCCTGGACCAGGTCAAGGACGAAAGGCACGGAGAGTCCATGGAAAAAGCTAAAAATAATACTGTTGATTTCGCATGCCCGGCTCTCGGCCGGGTGACGGGGGCGGCTACATTCCTCTCGCGACCCACCGGCGGACAAGGGAAAAAGAGTGCAGGATCGGGCGGAGGAAACCCGCAGAGCCGTATTGCAGGCGGCAGCTCACCTGTTCTTCGAACGGGGGTACGCGGCGACCAGTATCAGTGACATCAGTGAACGGTCCGGACGTACCAGCGGAGCCATTTACTTCCACTACACCAACAAGGAGCAGCTCGCCCTTGCCGTGGTGAAAGCGCACTTCGCCACCTGGCCGGCCATGATCGCGCGCCATCAAGCGGTCCCCGAACCCGCTCTGGACAAGCTCGTGCGTCTGAGCTTCGCGGTGGCCCGCGCGTTCCGTGACGACGTCCTCGTTCGCGCGGGCGCCCGCCTCTGGACCGAGCGCAGGTCCATCGACGTCGAGATGCCTCCGCCCTTCGTGGACTGGATCGCCACGGTCGAGCGGATGCTCACCCGGGCACGCGCCGAAGGTGACCTCTCCCCCCAAGCGGAGCCCAGCCGTGACGCGCCCACCCTGGTTGCCGCGTTCTTCGGACTGCACACGCTCTCCGACGTCCTCGACGACCGTCTGCTGATCGAGAACCGTCTGGCCGACTTGTGGCTGCTGCTGCTCCCCGGCCTGCAGAGGTCCCCCGCGCCACGGTCCCTGCTGGCCAGGGCGAGCACCCACCCGCCCGCCAACGCGTGACGCGGTCCCCGAACGGTCCCGAACGGTCCCCGAACAGTCCCGAAGGGTTCAGCGCGGGGCCGGGCACTACTGGCCGGACTTGCGGACCAGAACGTACGCCTGCGGCGTCTTCTCCCGCTCGTCGGCCGCGCGCACGAGCCGGGCGATCTCGGCGAAACCGGCCTCTCCCAGCAGCTCGGAGACGTGTTCGGGCCGGAACCGGTAGACGTCGAGCGAGAGGTCGTGCCCGTACGCGTGCTCCAGGTGCACGCACTCGTCGCCCACCTTGAAGGCGAGCAGCAGATGCCCGCCCGGCGCCAGCACGCGGTAGAACTCGGCGAAAAGCACGGGCAGTTCGTGCGGCGGTGTGTGCACCGTGGAGTACCAGGCGAGGGCCCCGGCGAGGGTGCCGTCCGCGATGTCGAGACCGGTCATGGACCCCACCTCGAACCGCAGCCCCGGGTGGGCCTCCCGGGCCACCGCCACCATCTCCGGTGACAGGTCGACCCCGAAGGCGTCGAGGCCCAGCTTGTCCAGATAGGTCGTCACACGTCCCGGCCCGCAGCCGAGATCTCCGACAAGACCGCCGTCACCGGCCAGAACCCGCTCCGCGAACACCCCCAACATGGCGCGGT
>CBFHCJ010000154.1:0-11382 GCA_965654005.1 uncultured Streptomyces sp.
GACAGCGCCAATGTGATCTGCCGTCCGTGCGGGTTCGTGTAGTCGAGCGGCACCGTCACGGACGCGCACTGGAGCGTCGGGTAGGCGGTGGTGCCGCACTTCTGCCAGGTGAGTTTCTCCGCTTGCGCGGTGTCCGCGGCGCGCGCGTGGGCCGGGACGGCGGTGAGCATCCCGGCCACCACGACGGCGGCACCACACAGCACGGCTGTGCGTTTTCCCATGTCAGCCTCCCAGGACGGAGGGGGTCGGACCGCGATGACGGATCCTCGTCGCATCGTCCCGGGAAAGCTTCGCCGGAAGAGCGTTTCAGGCCTGAGTTGACCCGATTGGGCTGTGGGAAGCGCTCGGATGGGCCGTGGAAGCGCGTCTTTACGCCCCCTGAGTGCATCGAACGCCGTCGGAGAAGCGAGAGTTGAGTCGGCCGGCCACCGCGGGCTCGGGCGCCGTCGCCGGCTCGGATGCGAGCGGTACGGCCGGCGGATTCTGCGCGGACGGGGCTGGGCCGTGCCCGTGCTCGGCGAGCCGTCGGGGCCGACTCGAGCACTGAAGAGCCAAGGAAGCGCTGAGTCACAGAACGGTGCGCGCGGTCCTGTGACACCGGATGCCACTCCCTGTCCATGCCCGCGTTCCCGGGTGTGATGGGATGGCGCACACCCCAACCCACGTACAGGAAGAGGAAAGTCATGGCGCAAGTCGAGGCCACGACGGAGCGGATCGTCGCGGCGGACGCGGAGACGGTGTTCGACACCCTCGCCGACTACAGCGGCACCCGCGCGACGCTGCTGCCCGAACACTTCAGCGAGTACGAGGTGCGTGAGGGCGGTGACGGCGAGGGCACTCTCGTGCACTGGAGGCTCCAGGCCACCAGCAAGCGCGTCCGGGACTGCCTCCTCGAGGTGAGCGAGCCGACCGACGGCGAGCTCGTCGAGAAGGACCGCAACTCCTCGATGGTCACCACCTGGCGGGTCACCCCGGCCGGGGAGGGCAAGTCGCGGGTCGTCGTGACCACCACCTGGAAGGGCGCCGGCGGTATCGGCGGCTTCTTCGAGAAGACCTTCGCGCCCAAGGGGCTCGGCCGGATCTACGACGCGGTGCTCGCCAAGCTCGCCGCCGAGGTCGAGAAGTAACACCCGGTACGACCTCGTCAGCGGCGCCGCCACGCGCCGTGCGCGCTCCGGGGGCGTGGAGTCCGTCCTCCGAGCCCCGGAGCGCACTTCGTCAGTCGTCCGGCTGATTCTCACGCTCACCGTTTCGAGTGGTTTTCCGCATGGCACGGGCTGTGCGCCGTAGGGCTCCGACCGGCGCATACCGTCGCACGGCCCGTCGCATGGGCGACTCGTCGCGCTTGCTCCCAGTTATTGCGCAATGCGAGAAATTGGCGGCGCAGCGCGACGAGGGGAGTGGTACGTGGGCGGGACGACTGCGGCGTACGAGGTGGACGTGGAGAGCGAGTGGACCGTGGGGCCCCCGGCCCCGGACGCCTCCCGGGAACAGGCCTCCGCCGAACGGCCGACGGTGCTCGGCCCCCGCCGGGTGCGCCTGGTCTTCGTCGGGCTCATGCTCGCCCTGCTGCTCGCCGCCCTGGACCAGATGATCGTGGCCACCGCGCTCCCGAAGATCGTCGGCGAGCTGCACGGCCTGGACCGGATGTCCTGGGCGATCACCGCCTACCTGCTGACCTCCACCGTGGGACTGCCGGTCTACGGCAAGTGCGGGGATCTCTTCGGCCGCAAGGGCGTCTTCCAGTTCGCGATCGCCGCCTTCGTCGTCGGTTCGGCGCTCGCCGGACGGGCGCAGTCCATGGACCAGTTGATCGCCTTCCGCGCGGTCCAGGGCGTCGGTGCCGGCGGACTGATGATCGGCGTGCAGGCGATCATGGCGGACATCGTGCCGCCCCGCGAACGCGGCCGTTTCATGGGCGTCATCGGCGCCGCCTTCGGCCTCGCCTCCGTGGCCGGGCCGCTCCTGGGCGGCTACTTCACCGACCATCTCTCCTGGCGCTTTTGTTTCTATGTCAACGTGCCCTTCGGCCTGGTGACCCTGGCCGTCGTCACCGTCGTACTGAGACTGCCGAAGCCCGCCGCGAAGGCCCGCCTCGATGTGCTCGGCACGCTGCTGCTGGCCGCCGCTTCGACCTGCCTGGTGCTGCTGACCAGTTGGGGCGGCACCGAGTACGCCTGGGGCTCGCGCGTCATCCTGTCCCTCGGCGCGGGCGCGGCCCTCGCGAGCGTCCTCTTCCTGATCGTCGAGGGGTTCGCCGTCGAACCCCTCATTCCCCTGCGGTTGTTCCGCGACTCCGTTTTCAACGTCACCGCTCTGGTGGGGCTGGTCATCGGTGTCGCCCTGTTCGGCGCCGCCAGCTACCTGCCCACCTTCCTGCAGATGGTCGACGGGACGAGCGCCACCGAGTCCGGGCTGCTGATGCTGCCGATGATGGCCGGGATCGTCGGCGCCTCCATCGTCTGCGGACAACTCATCAGCCACACCGGCCGCTACAAGGTCTTCCCGGTCCTCGGCAGTGTCCTGGCCGCCATCGGCATGTGGCTGCTGTCCCGGCTCGACGTGGACACGCCGAGACTGCAGTACAGCATCTGGATGGCCGTCCTCGGCGCCGGCATCGGCATGGTGATGCCCGTCCTGATCCTCGCCGTGCAGAACTCCGTGCGCCTCGCCGACCTGTCCACCGCGACCAGCGCCAACAACTACTTCCGCCAGATCGGCGGCAGCGTCGGCGCCGCCGTCTTCGGCACCCTGTTCGCGAACCGGCTCTCGGACGCACTGGAGAAACGCCTCCCGTCGCCCACGGGCGCCCCCTTGCCCGACCCCGAGTCCATCACCCCGCAACTCGTCCACGCGCTGCCCCCGGCGCTGCGCGACGCGTACATCGAGGCGTACGCCGAGGCCATGCCGAGGATCTTCCTCTATCTCGTGCCGGTCATCGTCCTCGGCCTGCTCATCGCCTTCTTCCTCAAGGAGAGACCACTGGTGTCCCACAACGCCCCCGCAGAGGCCGCGTCCGCGGCCCGGATCCCGCAGGCGCGTTCCCCGTACGTGGCCGGAGTGCCCGTCTGCGGCACGGTCCAGCACCCCGACGGCACCGTCGTACCGCGCGCCGCGCTCACCCTCATCGACATCGGGGGACAGCAGATCGGGCGGGGCGCGAGCGGCGAGGACGGGCGGTACGCGCTGTCCACGCCCGGATCCGGGTCGTACGTCCTGATCGCCGCGGCCGGCGGCCACCAGCCGCAGGCGGTCTCGGTGACCGTCGGGGAGCGACCGGTCGAGCTGGACGTCGTGCTCGGCGGCGCGGGACGGCTGGCGGGCAGCGTACTGACGGCCGACGGCACGCCGGTGCGCGACGCCGCCGTCACGCTCACCAATGTGCACGGAGAGGTGGTCGCGAGCACCCGCAGCGGGCGTGAAGGGGGGTACGTCATCAGCGAGCTGGTGGCCGGGGAGTACACCCTCGCCGCCAGCGCGCCCGCCTTCCGCCCGGCCGCGCTGCCCATCGGTGTGCAAGCCTCGCGCGAGACCCGGCAGGACGTCGAACTCGCGGGCGGCGCGGTGCTGCGCGGCACGGTGCGCGCGGGGGACGGGCGGCCCGTCGAGGACGCGCGCGTGACGTTGCTCGACGCCGCGGGCAACGTCGTGGACACGCTGACGACAGGGGCCGACGGGACGTTCCGGTTCGTGGATCTGTCGTCGGGCGAGTACACGGTCATCGCGGCGGGGTACCCGCCGGTGGCTACGGTGCTTCAGGTCGCCGGAGGCGGCAGGACTGAGCGTGATCTGCAGTTGGGGCACGAGGACTGACCGGGTGGGGCGGCCAGGTCTGTCGGCTGCGGGTTGTGCTCGGCTGGTCGCGCCCACGCGGCGGAGCCGCATGATGTCACAGACCCGCGCCCCTGATGGGGTGTCGGAGGCACCCCGGTCAAAATTCATGTAATGCCACACATCGCAACCGGTCGGCGCCGTACCGTGGTTTGCGCGGACAGATCTTGCGGACGCGGGGAGAGAGGGCCTGGGCCATGGACCATGGCACCGAGAGGGGCGAGATTTCAGGCCCCTCGACCGGGAACGGCGCGGCGGAGTACGCCATGGCCGGCCGCATCCCCCTGGCCGTGGTCGTGGTGGACCGCGACGGCCTGGTCTCGCACTGGAGCCGGGGTGCCCGGCGGTTGTTCGGCGTCCCCAGACAGGACGCGATCGGGCGGCCCGCGATCGATCTGCTGCCCGTCTCGGGCGCTCTGCCCGAGGAGGACGAGACCGGACCCCACGGGGCCTACGCGGCCTACGACGGAGTCGGCCCCGACCTGGAGACCTCCCTCGACGGGTGGCTGTCCTACCCGGCCGCGGGGCGCGCCCGCCTCTCCGTGCCGGACCGCGACAGCGACCGCGTCGACGTACTGTGGTGGGCGTACCCGCTGGTGGGACCGGGCCCGGAGCGGCTGCTCGTGCTGGCCGCCGACGCGGGCGCGCTGCACCGGCAGGACGACGGCCCGGCGGTCGAGCGCATAGCGCCCGGCTTCGCCCTGCACACCGACTTCCCCGGCGCCGAGGAACTCGCCCGGCAACTGCCCGAGATCCTGCCCAGCGTGAGCGTCGTCGAGAGCACCCGCATCGTCGCGCAGGTCCTCGAACTGGGCTATCCGATCCTGGAGTTCAGCCAGACCGACCGGGTGCCCGTCACTCCCGACTGGGGTGTCCCCCGGCGCGCGGAGCGCAAGGCGCGCCAGGAGCGGGCGGCGCGCGCCGTGGCGGCCGGGAAGCCGGTGCCGGAGGATCTCCAGGACGAGGGCGAGGACCTCGAGTACGTCGCCGTGCGTGAGCGCCTGGAGTTCCTCAACGAGGTGAGCGGCAGGATCGGCACCTCGCTGGACCTGTCCCGGACCATCATGGAGGTCAGCAAGGCCGTCGTGCCCCGCTTCACGGACGTGGCCTGTACGTATCTGCGTGAACAGGTCGTGGCGGGCGAGGAGTTCACCGAAGGCGTGCCCGACGCCACCACCATGTGGCACCGGGTCGCCCTCGAGCACACCGACGAGCCGGGCCGCTGGGACGATGTCGTGCCGGTCGGCGAGGCCATGCCGTTCCCGGCGCACACGCCCTTCTTCCAGTGCATGACCACCGGCGAGCCCGTCCTCGTACCGCGCATCAGCGAGGAGATGGGGCACGCCATCGCCTCCGAGCTCGACAAGCGCGACATCCGGCCTTTCATCACCGACCGCTCCATGCTGGTCGTGCCCCTGAAGGCGCGCAACGTGGTGCTCGGCTTCATGGTCCTGCTGCGCGGCCCGGAGCGCGTCGAGTTCAATGACATGGACCGCGTCACCGGCGCCGAACTCGCCGCCCGCGCGGGCCTCGTGCTCGACAACGCGCGCATGTACACCTACCAGGAGAACGTCGCGGAGACCCTCCAGGACAGCATGCTGCCGCACATCGCGCCCCGCATGACGGGCTGCGACATCGCCACCCGCTATCTGCCCGGCACCCTGCTCGGCAGGGTCGGCGGTGACTGGTTCGACTCCGTCAAACTGCCCGGCGCCCGCACCGCCCTGGTCGTCGGCGACGTCATGGGCCACGGCCTCAACTCAGCGGCGATGATGGGCCAGTTGCGTACGGCCGTGCAGACCATGGCCGCCCTCGACCTGCCGCCCGCCCAACTCCTGCGCAACCTCGACGACCTCGCCCAGCGGCTCGGCGACACCTACCTCGCGACCTGCGTGTACGCCGTCTACGACCCGATCGCCGGCGAACTGCACATCGCCAACGCCGGTCATATCCCGCCGGTGATCGTCCGCGCCGACGACGGCCGCAGCGACCTGCTCGACCTGCCCACGGGCGCCCCGATCGGCGTCGGCGGGGTGCCGTTCGAGTCGGTACGCGTGCGGGTGGCGCCCGGCGACCGACTGGTGATGTGCACCGATGGCCTGGTGGAAGTGCGCGGCGAGGACATCGGTGTCGGCCTCGCGACGCTGTGCGAGTCCGCCGCGCACCCGTCGGCCTCCATGGACGACGCCTGCGACACGATCATCCACGCCCTCGCTGTGACATTTTCACAAGCGGGCCGTGGCGGCCGCAAGGACGACGTGGCGCTGCTGATGGCACGGCTCAACGGCATCGCACCCGAGGACGTCGCCGTGTGGCGGATCGCCCGCGACCCGATCGAGGTCGCCCGGGCCCGCGCGGTGGCCTGCGAACAGCTTGACGCGTGGGGGCTCGGGGCGCTCGCCGGCAACGTCGAGCTGATGGTGAGCGAGCTGGTCACCAACGCCGTACGGCACGCCCACAGCCATCAGGTGGAACTGCGTCTGGTGCGCGGCGACACCTTGCTGTGTGAGGTGGACGACGACGACCACACCCTGCCCACGCTGCTCAGCGCGGGTCCCGGCGACGAGTTCGGCCGCGGACTGCGCGTGGTGAGCACGCTGGCCCGTGAGTGGGGGACCAGCCGTACGAGCGCGGGCAAGACGGTGTGGTTCGAACTGACACTGCCGCGCGCGTCGCGCCGCTGAGCCGCCGCCGACCTGGGGGCGGGAGGGCCGCACGGGGGCGTGCGAGGGCGGCCTGTGCTGAAACGGGCCTCCATGTGAGTCGGGCAAGCTCTTCGCCGGTCCAAAACAGCCAGGAAGGGCAGTCGTACAGGGGAGGGAGGGCAGGCAAGGTGAGTACGCTCGGCGTCGCCGTCGTCGGCTTCGGCTGGATGGGGCGGGTGCACACCCAGGCCTATGTCCGTGTGCCGCACCACTTCCCGCAGCTGTCCCTGCGGCCCGTACTGGTCGCCGTCGCCGACGATGTGCCCGGGCGGGCCGAGGAGGCCGCGGAGCGGTACGGCTTCGTCACCGCCGTCCGGGACTGGCGCGAGATCGCCGTCGACCCCGGTCGAGAACGAGGACTACGTGAACTGCCTGCTGCGGTTCGCCTCCGGCGCCCGTGGCGTCCTGGAGGCCTCCCGCGTCTCGGTCGGCGAGCAGAACAACTACGGTTTCGAGGTGCACGGCACCAAGGGCGCGGTCTTCTGGGACTTCCGCCGCATGGGCGAACTCGGCGTGAGCCGGGGCACGGCTTACCAGGACCAGCCCGTCAGCACTCTCTACGTGGGCCCCGGCCACGGCCAGTACGCCGCCTTCCAGCCCGGCGCGGCCAACGGCTTGAGCTACGACGACCTGAAGGTCATCGAGGCCCACGACTTCCTGCGCTCGATCGCGGAGGGCACCGCCCACGGCCCCACCCTCGACGACGCCGTGCACAGCGCCGCCGCACTGGACGCCATGAGCCGCTCCGCCCAACGGCGCGGGTGGGTGGACCTGGCATGAGCACCGTACGCAGAGGACTCGTGACCGGCGGTCAGGGCCGTACCAGTAGCTGGAAGTCGAAGGCGTACCGCGAGGCGCGGTAGATGTGGGTGCCGTATTCGACGGCGCGGCCCGTGTCGTCGTATGCCGTGCGCTGCATCGTGAGGAGGGCGGCGCCCTCGGGCTCGCCCAGCAGTTCCGCCTCCTCGGCGGTGGCGCAGCGGGCGCCGATGGTCTGGCGGGCGCTGCGCAGGACGATGCCGATGGTGCGCATCATCCGGTACAGGCCCGTCGACTCCAGCTTCTCCGTGTCGAGGTCCAGCAGGCCCACCGGCACGTAGTTGGAGAGGAACGCCATCGGCTGGTCGTGGGCGAGGCGCAGGCGCTCGATGTGGTGGACTTCGCCGCCTTCCGCGATCGCCAGGGCGGCCGCGACCTCGGCGGATGCCTGCTGAACCTCGTTGCGCAGCACCTGCGTGGCGGGCTTCTGGCCGGCGCTCTCCAGGTCGTCGTACAGGCTGCTGAGTTCCAAGGGGCGCTTGACCTGGCTGTGCACCACCTGCGTGCCCACGCCCCGGCGGCGGACCAGCATCCCCTTGTCGACCAGCGACTGGATGGCCTGGCGAACCGTCGGGCGGGACAGGCCGAGGCGCCCGGCGAGCTCGATCTCGTTGCCCAGCAGACTGCCCGGGCCCAGCGCGCCTTGCTCGATCGCCGCCTCCAGTTGCTGGGCCAGCTGGTAGTAGAGCGGGACCGGGCTGCTGCGGTCGAGGGTGAAATCCAGGGCTGCGGGTGTGGAAGGGGTCACGGAGGGAGGATAGGCCGCCGGCTGGTTGACAGGAACTTTGGTCATCACATTGTCCTGACAATGATCCTGATGGGGGCGCGAAGCGGCCGGTACGGAAGGCATGCGTCCGGAGTCGGCGGGGGAGTCGGTGGAGTCGGCGGGGGAAGTCGGTGGACTCAGAGGTGGCGTCGGCGGTCGGCCGCGTGTCGGTCGTATCTCGCGCGGGCGGTCAGTGCGGCCTCGCGGGAGGCGACCTCGGCGACCGGCACGTCCCACCAGGCCTGAGCGGGAGGAGCGGTGGGCGCCGGGTCGGTCTCGATGTAGACGCAGGTGGGACGGTCGGAGGCGCGCGCGGTGGCCAGCGCGTCGCGCAGCTCCCCTACGGTCTTGGCGCGGATCACGTCCATGCCGAGGCTGGCGGCGTTGGCTGCCAGGTCCACCGGGAGCGGAGCCCCGGAGAAGGTGCCGTCGGCTGCGCGGTAGCGGTAGGCGGTGCCGAGCCGCTCCCCACCGGTCTCCTCGGAGAGTCCGCCGGACGCCGATGATCAGATCGGCGGTGCGGGCGATGTCGTCGCAGACGGCGGTGCCGGTGTGGCCGATGCCGCCGAGGTCGGCGGGGTGGTCGTGGCGCAGCGAGCCTTTGCCCGCCTGGGTGGAGGCGACCGGGATCCCGGTGGCGTCGACCAGCGCCTTGAGCGCGTCCTCGGCCTCGCTGTGGTGGACGCCGCCGCCCGCCACGATCAGCGGGCGCTCGGCGGGCGGACGGCCCGTACCGCCTCGGTGAGCTCCAGCGGGTCGGGCGCGGGACGGCGTACGTGCCAGACGCGCTCGGCGAAGAACTCCTCAGGCCAGTCGTACGCCTCCGCCTGCACGTCCTGCGGCATGGCGAGGGTGACCGCGCCGGTCTCGGCCGGGTCGGTCAGCACCCGCATGGCGTTCAGCGCGGACGGGATCAGCGTCTCCGGACGGGTGATCCGGTCGAAGTAGCGGGAGACCGGGCGGAGGGTGTCGTTGACGGAGACGTCGGCCTCCACCGGGTGCTCCAACTGCTGGAGCAGCGGGTCCGCCGGGCGCGTCGCGAAGTAGTCGCCGGGCAGCAGCAGTACCGGGAGGCGGTTGATCGTCGCCAGCGCGGCGCCCGTGACCAGGTTCGTGGCACCCGGGCCGATGGACGTGGTGACCGCCTGCGCGGACAGCCGGTTCAGCTGGCGGGCATAGCCGACCGCGGCATGCACCATGCTCGTTGCGGCCCTGGTGGAAGGGCATGGTGTCCTCACCGGCCTCCAGCAGCGCCTGGCCGAGGCCGGCGACGTTGCCGTGGCCGAAGATGCCCCAGGTGCCGGCGATCAGTCGGTGGCGTACGCCGTCGCGCTGGCTGTACTGCGCGGACAGGAACTGCACCAGCGCCTGGGCTACGGTCAGGCGACGCACTGACTGGTTCGGGTGGCTCATCGGGACCTCACTGGGACGGGTTCTCGCGCGGGGGGCTTCACCGGGCGGCGGGGGCGGTGTAAAGGGGCAGCCGGGCGTCGACCGGCTGGGCGGGCCAGGTGTCGCGGATCCACGCGTGTTCCGGGTGGTCGCAGATCAGCCAGGCGCGGTCGGGGTCGGGGCCCGCCATGACGTTCAGGTAGTACATGTGGTGGCCGGGCACGGTCATGGACGGTCCGTGCCAGCCGTCCGGGATGAGGACGACGTCGCCGTCGCGCACCTCGGCGAGCACATCCGTGCCGCCGCCGTGTCCGGAGGGGGAGACCCGCTGGTAGCCGAGTCCGGGCGTGCCCTCGTGGGGCGCGAACTCGAAGTAGTAGATCTCCTCCAGCTCGGACTCCTCGCCGGGCCGGTGCTCGTCGTGCTTGTGCGGCGGGAAGGAGGACCAGTTGCCGCCCGGCGTGATCACCTCGACGGCGATGAGGTTGTCGCACTCGAAACCGTATCCATCACCGCCCCGGGCGGGGGCCGCCGCGCCGAAGTTGTTGACCTGGCGCGAGCAGTTTCCCGTACCACGCAGCTCGATCGGGACGGACGAGGCGGGCCCGTAGCGGGCGGGCAGCGTGCGCTCGCAGCGGGCGCCGGTGAGCGCGAAGCGGCCGCCGTCGCGGGAGGTGATCGAGACCTGGGCGTCGCGCGGCACATACGCGAAGTCGCTGACACCGCTGAAGACGCTCGCGCGCCCGTGCAGCCGGAATGTCTCACCGCCGACGGCGACGGTGCAGGCACCCGACAGCGGAAGCACGATCCACTCGCTGTCGCCGGTGCCGAAGGAGTGCCGGCCGCCGTACGGCAGTTCGAGCACCCGCAGGCTGGAGTAGCCCCAGCCGGCCGACTCGGGGGTGACGTCGACGGCGTACGAGCCGGTGGCGGCCTTGCCCGCGGGAAGGTGGTGCGTCGTGGTCATGATGTCCTCCTGACGTGGCGGTGTCACAGCAGGCGATTGCGGCGGTGTCACAGGGCAGGCTTTCCTTGCGGTGCCCCTGCACGCGGTGGACGCGTTGTCACGGCAAGGGGCGGACGCCGTGTCACGGCAAGGGGTGGACGCCGTGTCACAACAGGCCGACCGCGGTGTCCACCGCGGTTTCCACACTGCCTTCAGCGGGATACAGCAGGGACCGTCCGACGACCATGCCCTGGACGGTGGGCAGCCGCAGTGCCTTGCGCCACTTCTCGTAGGCGCCCTCCTGGTCCTTGCCGACCTCGCCGCCCAGCAGCACGGCGGGCAGCGTGGACGCCTCCAGCGCCGCGGCCATGTCGTCGACGTCGTCGGTGACGGGGAGCTTGAGCCAGGTGTAGGCGGAGGTGCCGCCGAGGCCCGAGGCGATGGCGATGGACCGGGTGACGGCCTCGCCGCTCAGGTCGTTGCGCACCCTGCCGTCGACGCGGCGCGATATGAACGGTTCGACGAACAGCGGCAGCCGGCGCGCGGCCATGTCGTCGATGGCGCGGGCCGTGGTCTCCATGGTCGTGAGGGAGCCCGGGTCGTCGTAGTCGATGCGCAGCAGCAGTTTCCCGGCGTCGAAGCGGAGCCGCTCGATGTCCTCGGCGCGGTGCCCGGTGAAGCGGTCGTCCATCTCGAAGGACGCTCCGGCGAGGCCGCCGCGGTTCATGGAGCCCATGACGACCTTGTCGTCCAGGACGCCGAGGAGCAGCAGGTCCTCCAGGGTGTCGGCGGTGGCCAGCACCCCGTCCACGCCCGGCCGGGACAGCGCGACGCACAGGCGCTCCAGCAGATCGGCGCGGTCGGCCATGGCCAGATGGCGGTCGCCGACGCCGAGGGCGCCGCGGGCCGGGTGGTCGGCGGCC
>CBFHCJ010000155.1:0-11290 GCA_965654005.1 uncultured Streptomyces sp.
CTCGAAAGAGCACCGCGCCCCTGACTACCAATGGACGTCGACACCGTCCGGACCTTCGTCGCCGCCGCCGACGCGGGGCAGTTCCAGGAGGCCGCCGCCGAGCTGACGGTCACCCAGCAGGCCGTCTCCAAGCGCATCGCCGCGCTGGAGCGCAACCTCGGCGTGCGGCTGTTCACCCGCACCGCGCGCGGCGCCGAGCTCACCATCGACGGGCAGGCGTTCCTGCCCCACGCGCGCGAGCTGCTGCGCGTCGCCGAGCGCGCGGTCGCGTCCGTGCGCCCCGGCCGCCGTCCGCTGCGCGTCGACGTGATCGGCTCGCGCGGCGCGGCGGCGGGCCTGATGCGCGGCTTCCACCGCGCGCACCCCGAGATCGAGCTCGACGTGGTGTGGATGTTCGACATCGAGACGGCCGTCGCCGCCATCCGCTCCGGTGCGATCGACGCGTCCTTCCGCGCCGTCGCCGTGCCCGGCCGGCCCCTTCCCGAGGACATCGAATCCGTCCGGGTGCTCGACGAGCCGCTCCAGCTCCTCACCGGCCCCGCCCACGCGCTGGCGGGTGCCCGGTCGGTGACCGTCGCTCAGCTCGCCGGGCACCGGATCTGGATGCCCGGCATCGTCCCCGGTACCGAGTGGGCCGCCTACTATGACGACCTCGTCGCCGAGTTCGGCCTCACCATCGAGGCGACCGGCCCCAACTTCGGCTCCGACGCGCTCCTCGACACCGTCGCCGACACCCCGGCCCTGGCCACCTTCATGGGCGAGCAGACTCGCCTCGTCTGGCCCGCCGGCCATGGCCTGCGCCGCATCCCGGTGACCGACCCGACGCCCGTCTACCCGCACTCGCTGCTCTGGCACCGTGACAACCCCCACCCGGCGCTGGCCACCCTCCGCGCCCACCTCGCCGTCACATCGCCCGGCCACGACGCCGCCGGGACCTGGGCGCCGGGCTGGGTGATTCCGCGTTGAACGCCGCCGAGTCTTCGCGGGTGATCGAGGCGCGGTCCCCTGGTTCGCCGGGAACCCAGGTCGCGATGGTGCACGGCCTCGGGAAGCGTTGAGACGGTTCGCCAACGCGCACGGGGGGTCGGCACTGGGAGCGGAAGATCCGGAGCCAGGACGGGCAGCGATCCGGCACATGCCGGCGGATGCGGCCACCGTCGTCCGCCGGCACCTGGAAGGGCTGCCGCCTCAGGCCGGTCGTACCACACTGTGGATGATCGACGCGCCGCCGTAGTAGATCGACTCCTCGCGGACGTACGCGCCCGGCTTCGGAGCGTGGATCATCATGCCGTCGCCGATGTAGATGCCGACGTGACTGATGTCGTCGTAGAAGAAGATGAGGTCACCGGGTTGTGCGTCGGCGAGCGAGACCGTCGTGCCGACGTTCACCTGGTCGTACGTGGTGCGCGGGAGCGTCACCCCGGCGGCCTTCCAGGCTGCCTGGGTCAGGCCCGAGCAGTCGTACGACCCGGGTCCGGTCGCGCCCCAGACGTAGGGCTTGCCTATCTGCGCGCGGGCGAAGGCGAGGGCCTTCGCCGCCTTCGTCGCGTATGACGAGTCCGTGGTGGTGGAGCCCGACGAGCCGGTCGTGGTGCTCGAGGTGCTGGAGGAGGACTGCTGCCGCGCCGCCTGCTGCCGAGCCAGTTCCTCGGCCTGGCGCTGGGCCTCCTCCTGCTTCTTCTTCTCGATCGCGGCCAGCTGTGCCTTCTGCTCCGCGGTCAGCTCGGACAGCAGTTGCCGAGCGTCGGCGAGCTTCTTCTGGACGACCGCCTTGGTCGTTCGGAGCGTATTCTGCGACTCGGTGAGCGTCTGCAGGCTCTTGGTGGCCTCCTGCCGCTTCTTCATCGTCGCGGCCTGCTCGGTGATGTACTGGTCGACCGCTCCCTTCTGGCGGCTGGTGAGCCGGCTCATCAGCTGGGCCTGGTCGAAGTAGTCCTGGGGCGTGTCGGCCAGCAGGAAGGTGGCCGTGTCGGGCAGCGTGGCCCCGGTCCGATACTGCGCGGCGGCGAAGGAACCCAGTTCGTCCCGGGCTTCGTTGAGCTTCTGGGTGCGCTTGGCGACGTCGTCCAGGAGGGTGTCGACGCGCTTGCGCTGTGTGGTCGTCTTCTCCGTGGCAGCGTCGTACTTCTCGGTGGCCGACTCGGCCTGGCGGTAGAGGTCGTCGACCTTCTTCTCGACCTCCTCCACGCTCGGCTTGCCGTCGGCGGAGGGCGCGGCGTTGGCGGTCTGGGACAGCAGGGCCACGGAGGTGAGGGCCGCCGTTGCGAGGGCGGGGGTCCGTATGCCTGCGATGCGCGTGCCGGAGGGACGCGGCTTGCGGTGCGGCGCCATGAGAGGCGACTCCTTCCGTACTCCGCCTACCGAGTTAGCTGTCGGGTTCGGGCGGATGCTTCCGGAAGGTGTGCCCTACGGCCGATGCCCCGCAGGGCGGTTGACCGATTCACCCCAAGGTCGGTGGGTCCCCGGCTCCGGCTGCCGCGGGGCGCACCGGTCTCGGCGGAGGCCGCGCGGCCCGGCGACCTTCGCCGGTTGGGGTCGTGCGGCCCGCCGGGCACGGTAGCCAACTGGTGTGGCCCCTGGGAAGTTTGATGTGCGATATGCCCGATACATTTTCGTTACCTTGACCATTGGCTGTGTCGGCCATGGTCAACGGGCATGTGTTTCCGTACGGTCGACTGCCGACCGTGGTCGGTCGGATCCGTGCGGTAAAGGTCTGAATCCGAACGGTGAACGGGATTCGTGATCGTCAGGCGGTCAAATACGAAGATCACCGGTCGAGGGAGCGGATCCCCGGCACGGAGTTTCCGGGGCGGCGGTCGGTTGTCACTGGGGCGGCCTAGACTCGGAGAGCGATGAGCAGCCTCTTTGACGACAGCTTCCTGGCGGACCTCAAGGCCTCCCCGGCCCACGAGGAGGAGCCCCCGCCACCCGAGGACGATCACACACCGGAGTCGGTTCCGGACGATCTGTTCGGCGGGAAGTTCGACATGCCGCCGGACCGGGACACGTACTACCGCGACGGCGCGCCCCGCCCGGTCATCGACCCGCAGGCGCTGCTCGAGGGGCTGAACGAGAACCAGCGCGCGGCGGTCGTACACGCCGGCTCCCCCCTGCTCATCGTCGCAGGCGCCGGCTCGGGCAAGACCCGCGTCCTGACGCACCGCATCGCGTACCTGCTGGCCGAGCGGGGCGTGCACCCCGGACAGATCCTCGCGATCACCTTCACCAACAAGGCCGCGGGCGAGATGAAGGAGCGCGTCGAGCACCTCATCGGCCCGCGAGCGAACGCCATGTGGGTGATGACCTTCCACAGCGCGTGCGTCCGCATCCTGCGCCGGGAGAGCAAGAAACTCGGCTTCACGTCCTCCTTCTCGATCTACGACGCCGCCGACAGCAAGCGGCTGATGGCGCTCGTATGCCGTGACCTGGACCTCGACCCCAAGCGCTTCCCGCCCAAGTCCTTCAGCGCCAAGATCTCCAATCTGAAGAACGAACTGATCGACGAGGAAGACTTCGCCGCCCAGGCTGCCGACGGCTTCGAGAAGACCCTCGCCCAGGCGTACGCGCTCTACCAGTCGCGGCTCCGCGAGGCCAACGCGCTCGACTTCGACGACCTGATCATGACGACGGTCAACCTGCTGCGCGCCTTCCCGGACGTCGCCGAGCACTACCGCCGCCGCTTCCGCCACGTACTCGTCGACGAGTACCAGGACACCAACCACGCCCAGTACGCCCTCGTACGGGAACTCGTCGGCACCTCCGAGCACCCCGTGGACGTGCCGCCCAGTGAGTACGACCTCCAGCCGGCCGAGCTCTGCGTGGTCGGTGACGCCGACCAGTCGATCTACGCCTTCCGTGGCGCGACCATCCGCAACATCCTCCGGTTCGAGGAGGACTACCCGGAGGCCACGACGATCCTCCTGGAGCAGAACTACCGCTCCACGCAGACGATCCTGAGCGCCGCCAACGCGGTCATCGAACGCAATGAGTCCCGGCGTCCCAAGAACCTGTGGACCAACGCGGGCGCGGGCGCGCGGATCACCGGCTATGTCGCCGACACCGAGCACGACGAGGCACAGTTCGTCGCCGAGGAGATAGACCGTCTCACCGACAGGGGCGAGGCGAAGGCCGGCGACGTCGCCGTCTTCTACCGGACGAACGCCCAGTCCCGTGTCTTCGAAGAGGTCTTCATCCGCGTCGGACTGCCCTACAAGGTCGTCGGTGGCGTCCGCTTCTACGAGCGCAAGGAGGTCCGTGACGTCCTCGCCTACCTGCGGGTGCTGGTGAACCCGGAGGACTCCGTGCCGCTGCGGCGGATCCTGAATGTGCCGAAGCGGGGGATCGGTGAGCGCGCCGAGGCGATGATCGACGCCTTGTCCCAGCGGGAGAAGATCAGCTTCTCGCAGGCGCTGCGCCGGGTGGACGAGGCGTACGGCATGGCGGCACGCTCGACGAACGCGGTCAAGCGGTTCAACGCGCTGATGGAGGACCTTAGGACGATCGTGGAGTCGGGCGCGGGCCCCGCCACGGTCCTGGAGGCGGTCCTCGAGCGCACCGGCTATCTGGCCGAACTACAGGCCTCGACCGACCCCCAGGACGAGACCCGCATCGAGAACCTCCAGGAACTCGCCGCCGTGGCGCTGGAGTTCGAGCAGGAGCGCGGGGAGGGTACAGCGACCCCAGGGGCTGCCGCCCCGGGCGGCACCCTGTCCGACTTCCTGGAGCAGGTCGCCCTGGTCGCCGACTCCGACCAGATCCCGGACGAAGAAGAGGGCGACGGCGTCATCACGCTGATGACCCTGCACACCGCGAAGGGCCTCGAGTTCCCGGTGGTCTTCCTGACGGGCATGGAGGACGGAGTCTTCCCGCACATGCGTGCCCTCGGTCAGACCAAGGAGTTGGAGGAGGAACGGCGCCTGGCGTACGTAGGCATCACACGCGCGCGGGAGCGGTTGTACCTCACGCGCTCGGCCATGCGCAGCGCCTGGGGCCAGCCCTCGTACAACCCGCCTTCGCGTTTCCTGGAGGAGATCCCGGACCAGCACGTGGAGTGGAAGCGCACGGGTGGCGCGGCCGCTCCCATGTGGTCGGGCCCGGTCTCGGGTGTGGCGGCCTCGCTGTCGTCGTCCCGGTCGCGCTCCTCGGCCGCGGGCGCGTCGGGCTTCGCCACACGTCGTGGCGGTGCTGCGGAGAGGTCGGTGATCTCCCTGGCGGTCGGTGACCGCGTCACGCATGACCAGTTCGGTCTGGGCACGGTGGTCGGCGTGAAGGGCACGGGTGCGAACGCGGAGGCGACGATCGACTTCGGGGACGCCAAGCCGAAGCGGTTGCTGCTGCGGTATGCGCCGGTGGACAAGTTGTAGTCCGCACAGCCGAGCCCTCGCGAACAGCCGAGCCCTCGCGAACAGCGGAGGCTCACCGCGGAGTCGTTCAGGTGCGGACTTGATCTGGCGCGGAGTCGATGAGGCTGAGTTGATCAGGTCGGGTCGAGCCCGTGGCTGCGGAGCCAGGGAAGCGGGTCTATCGCGGCCCCTCCGTTCGGCCGCACCTCGAAGTGCAGGTGCGGGCCGGTCGAGTTACCTGAGTTGCCCGAGTACGCGATCGGCTGTCCGGCCTTGACGGTCGTACCGGAGGCGACCCGGTAGCTGGAGAGGTGGCAGTACCACGTCTGCGTACCGTCCTTGGCGGTCACGATCATCATGTTGCCGTACGCGCTGTTCCACTTCGTCGTCACGGTGCCATCGGTCGCGGACACCACCGACGTCCCGTACGCGACCGGGAAGTCGATGCCGGTGTGCACGGACATCCAGTTGACGCCGGCTTGACCGAAGTAGGCGCTGAGCCCCTTCTGGGTGACCGGCAGCACGAACTTCGGACGCAGTCGCTCCTTGAGGGCAGCCTCCGCAGCCGCCTTCTTCTTCTCGGCGACCTGCTGGGCCTTGAGATCGATACGTTCCTGCGTACGGCTCGCCCGGTCCGCGAAGTCGTTGGCACCCGCGGAGAGGTTCTCCAACTGGGAGTCCAGCTTGTTGTTGGCGGCGGACGGTTTCACCGGGGTCGCGTCGGACGCGCTCGCCGTCGTGTCCTTGCCGTCGTCCTTGATCATGCCGACGGACGCGGCGGCGATCCCGGCGACCCCCATCACGCACACCGACGGCACGGCGACCGTCAGGAGAGCGGAACGCTTCGCCGGGGTACGGCGGCGGGACCGGTTCGCGCCGCGGGGCGCGGTACGCGGGGCCGGGACGGAACAGATCTCTTCCTGGTCGTCGAGCAGCGGGGTCTCGTCGGATACCTCGGGAACGAGCCCCAACTCGTCGTCGGCGGTGCTGTCCTGCTCGTACGGGAGTCGCTCGAAGGCTTCCGCCGTTTCGAAGACGGAGGTGGCCTGCTGGTCGAAGGGCTCCGGGACGACCTGCTCGAAGGTCGCGCTCGCGGTCGCGCTCGCGGTCGCCGTTGCGGTCGCCGTTGCGGTTGCCGTGGCCGTCGCCGTGGTCTGCTGGCCATGCGTCTGCTGCTCGGCGGTGTCGCACGAGTTCCACCGAGTGGCGTCGTACGCGCCCGTGTCGAAGGACTGCGTGCCCCATTCCCAGTGCTGGGTCACGTCCGCCGACTGGCCCGCCTCGAGCCAGGCGTGCGCGTCCCACTGGCCGGTGCCTTCGGGGGCCGTGGCCTGCGCGGGGATGCCGGTGAGCTGCTGGTAGCCGGTCGCCCAGGCGGTCGTGTCATGGGCGCCCGTGTCGAACGCGGCATGGTGCTGGGCGGCATACCGGTCGTAGTGCAGTGTGTGGTGCGTGCCGGTGCCGAGGGTCGCGTGGCTGTCGGTGTGCCACTGGGTGGCGTCGTACGAACCGGTCGAGCCGCCGCCGGGGAGGTTGCCGAAGAGGGAGTCGGACGCGAAGACCGCGGTCGCGTGGCCGCCGGTGTCGAAAGCGGTCGCGGCGGGGTCGGCGTACGCGGTGAACTCACCGTACTGGCCTCCCTGCTGGCCGTACGACGCGTAGTGCGCCGAGGCGGCATCGGAGGCCGGAGCCGGGGGCGTCGCGGTCCCCGACGGGTGACGGTCGTTCACCGACTTCTCTTTCGCCTCGACAACAGGGGCTGGCAGAGCAGTGCGGCGACTGTACCCGGCGGTATGCGGGCGCGACAATCTTCGGCAGGTTTCCGGCAAGCGGGAAACGGGCATTCGGCCGTGTTTTGGCAGCCTCCGGCGAGGCTTTGGCTCTGTGTTCGATGAATGTTCGAGGGGATTGTGCGCCGGTGTGGCGTGTGCTCAGGCCACCGTGAGGCCTCCGGCGTGGGCCTCGGCGGTGGTTCCCGGCTGCTCGAGGTCGAGTGCCTGCCGTATCCCGGCCGCGACCGCGGGGTGCACCGGCAGGGCGAGGTGGCCGATGCCGCTCACCCGGATGTTCTGGGCCACCAAGTCGGGGTGCTCCACGCAGGCCGTCTCCAGCGGGTCCATCAGGGGGTCCAGATCGCTCCAGAAGCTCACGAAATGCGTGCGGCAGCCGGGGGCCGGCTCGTGCAGCTCCTCGATCAACTCGGAGCCCGGGCGCATCTGACGGACGATCGGGTGGGCGTTCGCGAGCGGCGCGACCCGCGTGCCGGAGTGGGGCGTGCCCAGTGTGACCAGCGTACGGACGTGCAGGTCGCCGCCGAGGCGCTGCACGTAGTACCGCGCGATCAGACCGCCCAGGCTGTGCCCGACGACGTCCACATCGTGCTGCCCGGTGCGCTCGCAGATCTCCTCGATGTGCCGACCGAGCAGCTGGGCCGCGGTGCGGATGTCACAGGTCAGCGGAGAGTAATTGAGTGACTCTATGTGCTGCCGGCCGTGCTGCGCGAGGTTGCGGCGCAGCAGGACGAAGACCGAGCGGTTGTCGATGAACCCGTGGATCAGGATGACCGGCGGTTTGGCCTCGGTGGGCAGTGGGGCGGCGTCCGGCGGAGGGAGGAGCGGGGCGGAACGGCGCTCCTGGATGATTCCCGAGGGGTAGAGGAGCAGATGTCCGGCGAGGATCGCGAGCTCCAGGGCGGTCGCCTTCAGGAGGGCGATGGAGAGTCCGGCCAGTCTGCTGGGGAACAGACGCTGACAGAGTGGAAGCAAGGGTTCCACTGCGCTCGTGACCTTCATGGCCGACCTCCCGTCGGCGCACGGAGGACGCCTCTGTCCCCCGTGTGCCCTCGTGGAAAGCCGTGGTGGCGGTGGCCTGCGGGGCAGGTGCCGAGGGTCCGGCCGTGCCGCGGATGCGGCGCGTGAGGCGTAGGTGACGCGACGGGCGCCTTGTCGTCGTAATGACGCGATCCCCGCCGTGCTCCTGGCGCGGTGTCCCGTCCTCCTCGTACGGGTGGCTCCCCGCTTGCGTGCCCTTGCATTCCTTTCGCCGAGGAGCCCCACCACCTCGCGCCCCGCTGGACGTGCGGTGGTGTGGCCGCCTCGTTTGCGGCTCTCCTTGCACACGATCCCCTCAGTCCACGGCGCGCGTGCCACAGGTGCTGCGGCGCGTGTGCCGCGAGGAGGGGGGACCCTGCGCGGCGAACGTGTCCCATTGTGTGATTTCCCCCTCGGTGTCCACCGCGAAACTGCCGGTTGCGGGATGCTGGCGATAACGTTCGTTCACTTCCCGGGTCGGTGCGGGGCGGGGCGCCTGTGTCGTGCGGCGTGCGGCGCCTGTGGCCTGCGCGGACTGTGCTGCCGGTGCGCTCCATGTTTCGATCGGTGCGGAGCGTAAATGCCTGTGGTGCGGGTTTCGGTCGGTGCACAATCGCACCGACCGGGCGGTCCGCGTGTCGGCCGGTACGGTGATGTGGCGGCGGGGCGGTACATCGGGTACAGGGTGTGAGTAGTCGCTTCATGGAGGCAGTGATGGGTGTGGCAGCCGGTCCGATCCGCGTGGTGGTGGCCAAGCCGGGGCTCGACGGCCACGATCGCGGGGCCAAGGTGATCGCGCGGGCGCTGCGCGACGCGGGTATGGAGGTCATCTACACAGGCCTCCATCAGACACCCGAACAGATCGTCGACACGGCGATCCAGGAGGACGCCGACGCGATCGGCCTGTCGATCCTGTCCGGCGCGCACAACACGCTGTTCGCCGCGGTGATCGAACTGCTCAGGCAGCGCGATGCGGAGGACATCCTCGTCTTCGGCGGCGGAATCATCCCCGAGGCGGACATCCCTCCGCTGAAGGAGAAGGGCGTCGCGGAGATCTTCACGCCCGGCGCCACGACCGCGTCGATCGTGGACTGGGTACGGGCGAACGTACGACAGCCGGCGGGGGCGTAGCGGGGCTTGGTCAGCCCGTCCGGCACATCAGCCCGTCTGGCAGCCCCCTGCTCGAAGAGCTTGGGGGAGTCTGAGGACGAGGCCGGTAGGCCCGAAGCCGGGGGGCTGGGGCGGCAGCCCCAGGGACGGGAAGGGTAAGGGTAGGGGCGGCGGGGCGAGAACATCCTCCGGCCGCCCCCGGCTCCGGGCACCCCGCGACCGCCCCGCACGCCACCTCACGGCTCCCCCAGTTCCTCCCGCATGGTCGCGCGCAGCCGCAGCGTCGTCGTCAGGCGCTGGAACGCCTCCGCCCAGTAGCCACCAGCCCCCGGTGACGCGTCCTCCGCCTCGTCGGGTATCGCCGTCAGCGCGTCGAGACGGCTCACCTCGCCCGGGTCGAGGCAGCGCTCCGCCAGGCCCATCACCCCGCTGAAGCTCCAGGGGTAACTTCCCGCGTCCCGTGCGATGTTCAACGCGTCCACGACCGCCCGTCCCAAGGGAGCGGTCCACGGGACCGCGCACACCCCGAGGAGCTGGAACGCCTCCGACAGACCGTGCGTCGCGATGAACCCCGCGACCCAATCGGCCCGTTCCGCCGCGCTCAGCGTCGAGAGCAGCTTCGCCCGATCGGACAGGGACACCGCCCCCGGGCCCCCGGCCTCCGGTGCCGAGGGTGGTCCGAGCAGGGCCTGGGACCAGCCGGAGTCCCGCTGCCGTACCGCAGCTCGGCACCACGCCGCGTGCAGCTCGCCCCGCCAGTCGTCCGCCACCGGCAGCGCGACGATCTCCTCCGGCGTACGCCCCCCGAGCCGCGCCGACCACGATCCGAGCGGTGCCGCCTCCGCCAACTGACCCAGCCACCATGACCGTTCGCCGCGCCCGGTCGGCGGTTTCGGGACCACCCCGTCGCGCTCCATGCCCGGATCGCACTCGTGCGGTGCCTCGACCACGATTGTCGGCCCGCCCTGCGTATGGTCGACCGCCACACAGGCCGCCGCCCGCGCCGCCATCCGCCCGGCCAGGGCCGAACCCGGCAACGCCGACAGCAACTCCGCCGCCGTCGCCCGCACATTGCGGCTCCGGTCGGACAGCGCCTGCTCCAGGAACGGCTCGTCCGCGTGCTCGAGCCCCGTGCGGAGGGAGTCGAGGAACATCAGGCGGTCCTCGGCCCGCTCGGTCGCCCAAGTGGTGGCCAACAGTTCGCGGGCGGCGGCAGGCTGTCGTGCGCGGAGCGCGGTGAGCAGGGCCACTCGTTCCGCGAACAAACCCTCGTGCCAAAGGCGTTGGACGCGGACCGTCTCTTCCGGGGGCGGCGGTTCGGATCCGCCGCCGGGCGTGAAGCGCAGTGCGAAGCGCCAGTCCGGGTTCAGCCGGGCCAGCCACAGTGCGCGCGGCCCGGCGAAGGCCAACGCCGACGGGCGCAGGTCCGTACGGCCGCGGGCTGCGTCCAGGAGCGCCGGCAGCGCTTCCGGCGGTGGCGCGAAGCCGCGTGCGTTCGCCAGGGACAGCCACTGCGGCAGCAGTTCCATGAGGTCGGGGGCTGTTCCTCGGCGGCCGCCACCGCCCGTGCCAGGGCGGTCGGACAGCAGTATGGCCAGTCTGCGGGCCGCCGCGCGCGGCAGCGGCGGGCGAGGGTCCGAGGCCGCGGGCTCCGGCGGGGCACCCGCCGGTGCGGGACGCAGCCCGGCCCTGCGGCGTACGGTCTCCACGGCGGCCAGGTCCAGCAGCGCCGTCGGTGCCTGCCTGCCGGTCGGTAGCCAGGGCGGCGTACGCCGGTCGGTGCCCAGCAGGGCCACGGTCACGAGCTCCTCCCAGGGCACGGCGGAGGGCGTCTCAGGTGAGGCGGGAGTCACACTCATGTCAGTCCCTTCCGGGTCGTTACGGAATTGCCCGTCGGTGTCGTCAGCACAGCGGAACCGCCTCTCCCGCGCCCTCCGGCCAGGCCGTGAGCGGAGTGAAGCCGCGGTGGCCGCACTCGCCGAAGACCGTGACGGGAGCGCCGCCCGACAGGGCGACCAGACGCCACAG
>CBFHCJ010000156.1:0-11261 GCA_965654005.1 uncultured Streptomyces sp.
ACGGTCTCGGTGCTCGGCGCCGACCCCGCGCGCCCGCCGCGCGGCTGGCGCGAGCGGGTCGGCATCGTCCTCCAGGAGTCGCCGGGTGAGATCGAGCTGACCGTGCGCGAGTGCCTCGAGTTC
This sequence comes from uncultured Streptomyces sp., assembly GCA_965654005.1. Lineage (GTDB taxonomy): Bacteria > Actinomycetota > Actinomycetes > Streptomycetales > Streptomycetaceae > Streptomyces. Next base: position 124 of record CBFHCJ010000156.1, read on the forward strand.
TACGCCGGGCTCTACGCGGCGCCGCGCGGGCCTGGCCGTCCCTTCAGCGCCTGCTGGACGTGGCGGTGCCGGACGCTCTCGAGCTGAGCGCCGAGGAGGTCGAGGATCTGCTCGGGGACGCAGTCACCGACCTGGCCGCGGCGGGCTGCGAGGTGCACTGGCCGCGGGACCTGGTCCGCTCCCTCACGGTGCGGGCCGTCCTGGCGCCCAAGAAGCCAGGCACCGCGCCGTCTGGTCTGCTGGCCCCGGATGCACTGCTCAATTTCTGCTGGCAGGCGGCACTGGGCGACGGCGAGGACCTCACGGACACCGAGATGGACCGGCTGGCCGAGGCCAAGCGCCCCTTCGTGCGGCTGCGCGACCGGTGGGTCCTCGTCGACGCGGACCTGCTGCGCAAGGCCCGCGGACGGCAGATCGCGGAGCTGTCGGCCATCGACGCCGTCGCCGCGGTGCTGAGCGGCGAGACCGAGGTGGACGGCGAAACGGTCCCGGTCGAGCCGGCCGGCTGGCTCGCCACCCTGCGCACGGCGCTCACCGGGCCGGCGCCCGCCACGCCGGTTCCGGAGCGTCTGGCCGGCACGCTGCGGCACTACCAGCAGCACGCCCTGTCGTGGATGCGTCAGCTCACCTCGCATGGGCTGGGCTGCTGCCTCGCCGACGACATGGGCCTGGGCAAGACGATCACGCTGATCTCGCTGCACCTCACACATCAGGAAGCGCCGGGAAGCCGCGGTCCGACGCTGGTGGTCTGCCCCGCCAGCCTCCTGGGGAACTGGGAGCGGGAGATCCGCCGCTTCGCCCCGGGGACGAGCGTGCGCCGCTTCCACGGAACCGGCCGCACCCTGGACGGCCTCGCCGAGGACACGTTCGTCCTGACCACCTACGGCACCGCCCGGCTCAGCGCCGAACAACTCGGCGTCGTCGACTGGTCGTTGATTGCGCTGGACGAGGCCCAGTACGTCAAGAACGCGACGTCTTCAACCGCCCGCGCGCTTCGTTCGATCCCTTCACGGGCCCGCGTCGCCCTCACTGGCACGCCCGTGGAGAACAACCTCACCGAGCTGTGGTCGCTGCTGGACTGGACCACCCCCGGCCTGCTCGGCCCGCTCAAGACCTTCCGGACCCGGCTCGCCAAGCCGATCGAGACGCACCGCGATCCGGACGCCACCGCGCGGCTCGCCGCCCTGATCCGCCCCTTTGTCCTGCGCCGCCGCAAGACGGACCCCGGCATCGCGCCGGAACTGCCCGCCAAGACCGAGACCGACCAGTACACGTCCCTGACCCGGGAGCAGGCGGTGCTGTACGAGGCGGTGGTCCGCGAGACGATGGACCAGATCTCCGCCGCCGAGGGCATCGCGCGCCGCGGCCTGGTCCTCAAGCTCCTCACCGCGCTGCGGCAGATCTGTAATCACCCGGCGCAGTACCTCAAGGAGAAGGATTCCCGGCGCCTGTCCGGCCGCTCGGGCAAGCTCGACCTCTTCGACGATTTGCTGGGCGTCATGCTCGCCGAGCAGCAGTCGGTGCTCGTGTTCACCCAGTACGTCGAGATGGCCCGCCTGGTCTCCGCCCGCCTCGCCCAACAAGGCGTCGAGCACCGCATGCTGCACGGCGGCACGCCCGTCGGCGACCGCCACGCCCTCGTCGACGACTTCCAGGACGGCAACTTCCCGGTCTTCGTGCTGTCCCTGCGGGCCGCCGGCACGGGCCTGACCCTCACCCGCGCCAGCCACGTCGTCTTCATCGACCAGTGGTGGAACCCCGCGGTGATGGACCAGGCCGCCGACCGCGCCCACCGGATCGGCTCTCCGCATCCCGTCCAGGTCCACCGCCTGATCACCGAAGGCACCGTCGAAGAGCGGATCGCGCACCTCCTCGCCACCAAGAAGGACCTCGCCGACACGGTCCTCGCCGACGCCGGCAGCGGCCTGACCGAACTGACCGACGAGCAGCTGCTCGACCTGATCGCGCTCAGGAGCAGGCGATGACCCTCCCCCACAAGGGCTCCTACCACGTACGCTTCGCCCCCTTCGATGCCCTGCCCGGCACCGAGATGTGCGAGCGTCTCGGCGGTCGCACCTGGCTGGACTCGCTCTCCCCACGTGCCAAGGGCGCCTCGAAGGGCACCTCCAGCCCTCTCCTGCGTGCCCGCGCCTACGCGCGCACCGCGCCCGTGACCTCCCTCGCGATCGAGGCCGGCACCATCTGGTGCTGGATCAACGAGAACACCGACCCCGACCCGTCGCCCTACGCGTACACGCCGCAGCCCAATCCGACGGTCCGTATCCCGGTCCTGGACGGATCGCAGTGGCGCGACCTGACGCTGATCACCCGGCACCTCGTCGGCCGGCTGGCGAGTCTGCCCGCCGAAGAGGTGCTGTTCGAGATCAACAACGCGGGTGCCCGAAACGGCATCCGGCTGCTGCCGACCATCGACCAGTGCCACGCCTCGTGCAGCTGCTCCAGTCGCAGCTCCCTGTGCCGGCACGCCGCTACCGCCTTGTTCCAGACCGCCCGGGTCCTCGATGCGATGCCTCTGGTCCTGCTTCTGCTGCGCGGCCGGTCCGCGAGCGACTTCTTCGCCAGCCTGATGGATCCCGGCCACGCGAGCCTGCACCCCCACTACCGGCCCGCGCACTTCTCCTACCCGCCGGTCACCTCCGCGCAGACCGCCTACGACCTCTGGGACTACTCGCCCCGACCGCCCCTGCCCCCGGTGCCGACAGCTCCCGGCGCTCCGGCCGAGCCGGTGCTGCCCGCCATGCCGGGCACCGACCCGCGGGCGCTCGCCGTGCTCGGCGCTGAAACCAGCCGGCGTGCTCACGCGATGCTCACCGCGCTGACCTCACCGAGCGAAGACGCCTCCACGTCGGACACGGATGCTCCCGTCGATCCGGCGCACGACGCTGTACGGCTGGCGGCACGCCACCAGCTTCACGTCCCGCTCCAACGGCGGCTCCAGGAGAACCTGGGCATGACCACGGCCGAGCTGGCCGCCGCCGTCGCGAATTGGCCCGAGGACACCAGCAGTTGACCGTTGCCCTCCGGCCCGGAAGCGTCCGGGCGTACGCACCCTCGCCGCCGCGGACTGGCTCTGGGGCCGCGTCCTCGACGCCTGGCGGGAGTCGGATGCGGTCGGCCGGACAGCTCCGGCGAAGCGTGACGACCAGGAAGGCGGCCGGATGACGCGTGCGGGACGGGGGTCTAGGCTTCGGCGACCTCGCCCCACTGCGGATCAAGCCGATTCAGCAGCCCCAGATGCGTCTTGTTCAAGATTCCGCGCTCATGATTACGACATTGCCGCAACAGCCACTTGTGCAGTCGTGACCCGTCCCGGGCTCGGAGGTGACCGTTGCGTTCCTTGAACGTGACGGCTTCGTTGTACCGGTCGTCCCAATTCTCGGCATAGGGATCCCACGGGAATCCGATCTTATCGAGAAGCGCAATCTTCTCTTCGGACAGTTTCCCCTGGTTGCGTGCGGTACGTTGATTGTTCTTCCACGCCGCCAGCAGCGTCCCGTCGATAGTGCGGTATTCCTCCGGTACCTGGAAGTTTCCCTCCTCTCGATGGAACGCGGCGATTTCGTCGTAGGCGTTGCGCCACATCGTCCAGACCTGGTCGGACGTGATTCCCAGGGCTTCGAGCAGCTCTCTGCGCTCGGGGTCCAGCCGGTTCTTGCGGTAGGCGACCGCTTGATTGTCGAGCCAGATCCGCTCGGGAGAGCCGACATCCAGACTGCGGGGGCTCTTGACTTCCCCCATCGCTGCGGAAACTTCCTGGTAGCGGCGCATCCACCGGTCTCGTTCCAGATCCCAGGGGAATCCGATGCGGTCGAGCAGCCGTTGCCGTTCCTCGGACAGCTTTCCGGTAGCCCGTACGCTCCGCTGAGTTCCTGCCCATTTGTAGAGGTTGATTCCCGAGGACGAGATGAAGTCCTGCGGCAGGTCCAGGTTTCCGTATGCTTCTCGATACACGCACAGTTCGCGGTAGGCGACCCTCCACGTGTCGTCCGGGACGGCCCAGGCCATTCCGATCGCATCCAGCCTGTCGACGCGCCGCTCGGGCAGCGTCCCCCGCGCCCGGGCCTTTCGCTGGTCGGCGATCCAGCCGCCGAGCTTGTACCCGGACGGGGACACGTACTTGGCGTGGACGCGCAGGTCCATGTACTGGTCCTTGTACATGCGGGCCTCGGCCAGGCCGCGCTCCCACTTGGCCTCCAGCGGGTCCCAGACGATGCCCAGGTCCTCCAGGGCGCGGATCTTGTCCTGCGACAGCCGCTCTTCCCGCCATGCCTTGCGCTGGTTGCCGATCCAGGTGCCCAGCCGGAACTCGTCGGAGGTGACGTGCGCGGTGGGCACGTCGAGGTGGCCGTTGCGCTCCCGGTATGCACAGGCGTGCTGGTACGCCTGCTGCCAGGCCTCGTCCAGGGGCCGCCAGACCATGCCGATCTCGTCGAGGAGAACGATCTGCTCCGCCGACAGCTTGCCCGCCTCGTGGTCCTTGCGCTGCTTGCCGACCCAGGTCCCGAGGCTGCGCCCGGACGCCGTGACGTGTGAGTGCGGAACGAGAAGGTCGCCGTGCTCCTCGTAATACGCCTGTGCTTCGGTGTAGTTGCGCTGCCAGGCAGTCAGGGCCTTGTTCCAGATCATGCCCAGCTGGTCGAGGGCGGCGATGCGGTCGGCGGTCAGCTTGCCCTGGTGGTAGGCCATGCGCTGCCAGCCGATCCACTGACCGATCCGATAACCGTCCTCGGCGCGCGCATCCTGGTAGATGTCGAGGTGGCCGTGCTTCGCGTGGAACTTCTTCGCGTGGTCCAGCGCGCTGGACCAGCCGTCGTCCTTGGTGTTCCACACGATCTGAAGGGCCTCGAGCGCACTCTCGCGCTCAACACTCAGTCGTCCGTCCCGTCGTGCCTTGCGCTGGTCACCGATCCACTGGCCGACCTTCAGGCCGCCGGGGCTGACCCACTTGCTGGGGACGTTGACGTGTCCGTGGAGATACGCGTACGCGCGAGCGGCGCCGTAGTACTCGTCCCAGCTCGGAGAACTGGCCCGCAGCGCGCGGATGGTGATGGCCTGGGCGAATTCCGGCGGTACGTCCACCCCGCGGACGTGGAGCCAGGGCGGCAGTTTCGCCTCCCGCGGTCCGCCCTCGTCGAACAGGGTCCCTTCGCCGAGCTGGACGCGCTTGATGTGAAGGAAGTCCTCCAGCCGGTCGTCGTGATCGCGCAGCGCCCGGATCACCTGCCACACCGGCTCCCAGGCGCTGCCTTCCAGGGCGGCCTCGGGGGTCTCCGCGGCCGCCAGCAGAAGCGGGACGACGATGGTGGCGATCTTGTCGGTGCGGCCGCCGGTGCGCAGTGCCCGGCCGACGGCCTGGACCGTGTCCACGGCGGATTTGCGGGGCCGGGTGAAGACCACGGCGTCGACGGCCGGGACGTCGACGCCCTCGCCGAGAACCCGGGCGTTGGAGACCATCACGGTGTCCCCGCCCGGGTCGGCCAGCCGTTCGATGACGCGGCGTCTCAGGTGGGGCGCCTGCATCCCGGAGACGTGGCCGGCCCACAGGTCGATCCCGCCCGGCAGCAGGGCTGCCGCCGCCGGCAGCGTCTGCGCCCACTTCTTCGCTTCGGCGACACGATGGTGGTACGAGATGGCCCGCCGTACCCCGAATTCCTTCATGGTGCGCAGGACCGCGATCTGACCGGCCAGTGTGCCCGGCGACAGTTTGGCGCCGCCGAGGGTCATCGCGAGCGTCTCGTCGGCGGCGAGCCGGTGCACCTCCTCGTCGGTCACGACCGGGACGACGACCCGGTAGTCGGCCAGCAGGCCCATCTCGATCGCCTTGGAGAACGGCAGCCGGTAGGAGACCTCGCCGAAGATCGAGGTGTCGTGCATCGACACCATGTCGACGCCGCCACGCTCGGAGATGCGAGGCGTGGCCGTCATATACAGGCGCCGGCGTGCCGGAACCTGCTCGTCACGGTGGACCGTCTTCCACGGGCCGTCGGCCTTGCCGGTGGTGCGATGCGCCTCGTCGATGACGGCCAGGTCCCAGACGGGAAGATCGTGAGTGCTGTGGGCTTCCGCGATCACCGGCAGGGAGGCGTAGGTCGACAGGACCGTGACGCGGTCCTCGTCGCGGATGGAGTCCGCGAGCACGGCCGAGGTGGTCGTGACGGTGATGTCGGGTTCGTCGTGCAGCAGCTCCAGCTCTGCGACGCTGGGATCCGAGCACACCGCGGCCACCATCCCGAGCGGGCCGTCGCCGGCGTCACGGTAGGCCCGCAGAGTCTGGACCAGCAGTTCGATCGTGGGCAGCACGACCAGGACCCGTCGGACGGTGCCCAGGCCGGCCGCGGCTGCGCGGCCAATCCTGGTCTTGCCCGTTCCGCACGCCGCGATGAGGCTCGTCCGGCCGCCACGGCCGATGGCCTGCGTGACGGACTCGACTGCCTCGGCCTGATGCGGCCACAACTTCCCTGACGTCATCCCCACCCACAAACCGGAATGTGCATACGATCCGCGCTGATCAGCAACGGACCGTATTCTTCCTGGCTGCCGGGCGGACAGCAACGGAGCAACGGTCCGCGCACTGCGCAGAGTTGGCGGTGCGACGTCCGTGGGCAGCGTGCTGCGTGCCCTGGAATCCGTCGCGGAACTACAGCCCGCGGTCCGGCGCGGGAGACAGGTCGGGCCAGGCGGTAAGTTCGAAGTCACTGAGGTGCACGGTGTAGCGGTGTCCGTTCTCGATCAGGTCGAGGCGCTCCGGCAGCAGTGGCATGCTGACCTTCGGCGCGGGGCGCGAACGACTCAGCTCGGCGGCCCGCTCGATCCACTCCGCAACATCCCCGGCGAACTCGTTGATGTCCGCGGTGTCCCGCTGGGGAGGCGGCGGCATATGCGGGCCCTCGCGTCGCGGCCGATCGCGCTGGCGCCACCATGACAGCCAGGAATACAGCAGCGCCGGAAACAGTTCCGCCGGTGCACCAGGCGTCTCGCTCCTCATGGTGAGGAGAACGCCGTCTCGGCTGTACCGCCCTCCGAAGATCGACGAGCGCAGCCCCACACGGCAGGTCCGCTCGTCGATCAGGGCGCCTGCGGTGTTCACCGCGACCAGGCTTGCGCTTGCCATCATCCGGTCGATCACGAGTTCCGACGCCTCGTCCCCGCGAACCCGTGCGGCGACCGCCGACGACGTCCGTGCCCAGCGCTCGAAAGCGGCAGTCCTGCTCGGCTCCCCGATCGGACCGGCATCGATGGCGGTGAGGAACATCGTCAGCAGCGTGTCGTCCGGGTCGGGCGCGGGAGCTGGGTCATGTCGGCTCAGGTGGAAGACCGGCGCGGGCTCCGTCTCTGGATCCTGTGGGTCCGCGGTGATGCGGGCGTCGATGCGGGCGGCGACGCCGCCGCCCCAGAGCCGACCGGACTCTTGCTCCAGCTGCACCGCAACGCCTCCTGTAGTTCACCGACCCACTGCGGCAGGTCGATGCCCGTCCGGCTGCCGCCGATCACGGTCTGAATGCCGCACTCGGTGGTGGCGGAAGCCGCGTGGGGTATCCGTCTGCTCCATCATCCAGCCCAGGAGGGGCAGGGGGTCAACGGTTCACCGGGGCTGTCCGGTTCCGGCCCGAGTAGGGGACGAGGGCGTCGTGCACCTGATCGAGATGCGGCGCGACGGCGAGGGCCGCGCTGATCGCGGTCTCCTCGTGCGGCCAGTCCTTGAGGAGAAGGCCGCCGAAGTCGAGATCCATGCCCAGCGCGCTCTCCCGCTCCTCCTCGGAGAGCCGGAGGCCCTCCTGACGGGAGGCGAGGTGTGCGGTCCAGGACGGTTGCAGATCGAGGAGCGGCTTCAGCAAGCGACGCGTGCGGTCCACGAGTTCGGTGACCTATGGGGGCGGGGTACACGCGAGGAAGGCGCCCAGCGCCTCGTCGATCTCCTGGCTGTGCGCGAGCAGCGGACCGGTGATGGGGCGGGGGGTGCCGGCGGGGTCGGTCTGGAACGGCCGGGGCTGTTTGCTCCACGCCGACGTCCAGGCCATGTAGCCGGTGTTGACCGCGATGGCCCACTGAGCACGGTGGGCTGCCTGTCGCATGTCCCCGCCGCGTCGTTTGCCGAGCCGCCAGCCCATCGTCGCCGCCCCCTTCTGATGTCCGTCGCCTGTGCAGCGTACGCCGGGTCACGCCTCCTGCGGTCCCTGCCCGGGCGGAGTCATCCGGTCGGCCGGCTCGTACCAGCGCTCGATCGCGCAGACGATGGTCGCGGCCCGGTCGGAGGACATCCGCAGCATGACCTCGTCGCCGCCAGGCAGGAGGGCGACCTCCAGGTGGTCGACCTCTCGCGTCCCCCAGGGGTAGTGCCAGTCCAGGCCACTGTCGTCCTTGAAGGTCGCGACGACCTCGGCGGCGACGGCTGCCGCGAACGCCTCCTGGGCCGCCTTCGGGATGCGCACGGTGGCCATTTCGGGTTCAGGAAGGTCAGGCACGTCGTGTCGTCCTTTCGTCGGCGGAACTCACGGTGGGCCCCGCCTCGGCCCGTCATGTCCTGTAGGCCGGCACAGTCCGCCTCCGTCGGCTGGCGCCGGGCTTCAGGGGCGGATCGACCGAGCCTCGGTGAGGTCGAGGAGGACATCGAGATGGGTGCCGATCACGTTCTGGGCGGCGAGGCGGTCCTGGCCGCTCTGGAGCGCCGACGGGGTACATCCGGCGCCGAGCGCGTGCGGCTCGGCGTGCAGTTGGGTGGCTGCCACCGTGGCCTTCGGCAAGCCGAGGCCCAGGACGCGGGGAAGCTCTTCGTCAAGGGCTGTCAAGGCCAGCGCCAGATCGGCCCGGGCCTTCTGGTGACGGTCGGCCTCGCCGGTGTGGGCCGTGTGCCAGGCGCGGCCGGCGGCGTTGCGCGCCGCGAGGGCTGCGCCGGTGAACGCGAGGAGGGGCTCACTGCGCGCGGCGGCCGCTCTCAGGCGGCCGCGCCGGGTGACCGGGTAGGCAGGCTCCAGGTCGGCGACGACGTGGGCGGTGGCCCACGGCAGCGCCAGCAACACGAGGCCCGCCGCCGCCGAGAGACGGAGGGACGGCCCGGTTCCGGCGAGCACTGCGGTCAGGACGATCCCGCATGCCGCCAGCACGGATATCTGCCACGCGCGACCGGGTCTGGTCAGCACCTCCGGCTCCTCCCCCTACAGTTCACGGCTGCGGGCGGTGCCGCATCACCCCGGGTATGTATGTCGGTTCGGGGGTCGCCACGATCATGCTGCGATTCGGCGAGCGATGCCATACCGATCCGCGAATTCACCTCAGACCGGGGCAGCAACAGCGCCCCGAAGAGGATGGTTTGCACCTCCGTGTCTCGGTCACGTAGCTGATGAGTGGGCGTGGAGCCGCGTGTGTCGCGCGAGGGTGTCTCGCCGCAGAGCTGCACCTTTATGCGGGGGTGTTGGGGGCGAGGTTCTGGACGACGGGCAGATCGCGGGCGGACGTCGTGGGCTGAGCATGGCTGATGGTGGGGATGCTGGGCATGGCACCGGACGCGGTTCATCTGCCCTTTCTTGAACCGTCGTTGACGGTTGGAAGGGCCTGCGGGCGGCGCCTACGCTGTGATCTGCTGAGACGAGAGAAGGCCGCGCATCCGCAGTCCGGGCGGCGCGAGCGAAGGAGGGGCCCGATGGGCGCGCACCAGCACGGGTCGGTGGAACTGCCCAGGGTTGCGACGGACACGGGTCCCGAAGGGCGGGCGGTCAACGAGGAGGCCCTCGGCGCGTTGATGGGCGCCGTGCTCAACGGCTGCGAGTGCGTGGCCGAGCATCTGGATGAGGTCGCCGCTGACGCGGGCTGCCTCGTGCGGCTGGTGACGTTCTCCCGACTGACGGCCTTGCGTGTGTATCGCGGCGAGCTGCCCGGCTACATGACCGATGACGACGACAGGTTCAGCGCCTCTTCCCCCGAGTTGAAGCGCCTGGTGCGGGCCGTGACCGCCGGCGAGCCGCTGTTCGAGCTGTGCGAGCAGATGACGCCTGCGGAGCGGCGGGCCGCGGCCGAAGACGCGCTCGACGCGTTGATGGGCCATCTCCCCCTTGTGGAGGGCCTGGATGAGACGGAGACGCTGGCCGAGCTGTGCTGCCAAGTCGGTGCGGTGGTGATCGGCTGGTCGTCCCAGGCGGCGCCGATGGCCGAGAGGGAGCTGACCGAGGCATGGCAGAGGTACCAGTTCGGCCAGCGTGAGGCCGGGCTGAGAGGTACCGGCGCTGACGCGGTGGCGCTACTCCTCGGCGCGGTCTTCCACCATCAGGCTCGCACCGACGAGGTCACCACCGACACGATCCGGGAACTCGTCTTCACCCGCGCGCTGCCGGTACTGAAGGACCCGGAGCGGGCCGAGGAGATCCTGCGCGTTTTCGTGGCACCGCCGGAGACGGACCCCATCATCGCGCCGATCAAACGGCTCGCGCGCCGCGACCGTGCCTTCCTCACCGACCTGTGCCGTCACGCCCGGCACCTGCTGGCGCTTCATGTCGAGAACTGCCCGTACGGGCTGCGTGACAGCGGCCACGAGTGCACCGTCGAGCACCGGCTGGAGGCGATCAGCGGCGGCAGCCAGACCCCGGTGTCCACCCCTGCTCCGGGTGCGCCGGGAGAGGGACGCCGTGTCGTGCTGCCTCGGATCGGCTACCGCGAGGACCGGCCGGCCGAAGGGGCCCCCGAGGGCTACCCCGACGATCACATCTGGCACATCAACGTCGCCCGGATCCTGCTGACGCGGTGGGACGCCGGCATCGCCCGGTGGAACGAGAACATCTCCGAGGACTCCTCCATCAGCGGCACCCCTCCCTACGACCATGAGACGGGCCTGGAGCAGTTCGCCTGCCCGGCCTGCAAGAACCAGGAGTCCTTCCTGGTCGAGGGGCGCTGGGGCGACCCGCTCACGCTCCACTGCAGCTGCGGCGTCACGATCATGTCCCCCGTCGACGCGGACCCTGACGATCTGGGCCACCGCCTCCTCAAGCGTGACGTCGTCGTTCCGGACAACGGTGGTTTCCGCCCCGAGCTCCTGCAGGTAGCCGACGAGGGTATAGACGAAGCTGTCGTAGTTATCCACAACAAGGATGCGGGTGGGATTGCTCATGCTGAGGCGCCAATCGTTGAAT
>CBFHCJ010000157.1:0-11240 GCA_965654005.1 uncultured Streptomyces sp.
ATCACGCAGATCACCAACAACGGGCTGTTCCTGGTCTTCACGGCGCTCGCGGCGACGCTCCCGTTCTTCCTGCCGATGGCGATCGGTGTGGTGGCGGGCGATGCGATCGCGGGCGAGGCGAACGCCGGCACGCTCCGCTACCTCCTGGTCGCCCCCGCCGGCCGTACGCGCCTCCTGCTCACCAAGTACACGACCACGATGGCCTTCTGTCTCGTCGCCACCCTCGTCGTCGCGGTCTCGGCGCTAGCGGTGGGTGCCCTGCTCTTCCCACTGGGCGACCTGACGACGATCTCGGGCACGCGTATCAGCTTCGCCGACGGGTTGGGCAGAGCCCTGCTGATAGCGCTGGTCGTCGCCGCGTCGCTGATCGGCGTGGCGGCCCTGGGCCTGTTCATCTCCACCCTGACCAACAGCGGCATCGCGGCGATGGCGACGACGGTCGGCCTGGTGATCACGGTCCAGATCCTCGACCAGATCCCCCAGTTGCACGCGCTGCAGCCGTACTTCTTCTCGCATTACTGGCTGTCCTTCGCGGACCTCATGCGCGACCCGGTCTACTGGGACGACCTGGTCCACAACCTCGGCCTCCAGGCCCTGTACGCGGCCGTCTTCGGCTCGGCGGCCTGGGCGCGCTTCACCACGAAGGACATCACCACGTAAGGCTCGATCAGGCGGCCTCGTACGGGAAGCGCGCGAGCGGCGGCTCCCGGTCGAAGAACGTCTTCGCTCGCGTGAGCGCCTGCGTGTCCTTCAGTACGTCACCGGGCGCGCTGCCGTTGCCGAGCAGCACCCCGCCGAAGCGCATCTTCAGATACGCGGCGGAGTTGTTGAGCGTGCCGATCAGCGGGTCGGCGACCGACGGCTCCCGGTCTGCGAGGACGGTGACGCCCCAGAGCGTGCGCCCGGCCAGGGTCGCCTTGAAGTCGAGGCCGGGGGTGCGCAGCCAGCCGGACCAGTGGTCCAGGTAGCGCTTGGTGTGGGACGACACCGAGTACCAGTACAGCGGCGAGGCGATCACGATGTCGGTCGCGGCGAGGGTGGCGTCCAGGAGCAGCGCGAGGTTGCCTTCGTCGGGCCGCGTGTGATCCGCGTCGTGCCGCACGTCTCCGAAGTCGGGGAGCGGGTGCTCGACGAGCGAGATCCACTGCTGCTCGGCGTCGGCGGCTAGTTGCTCGGCAGCACGGCGCGCCAGCAGTTCGGTGTTGCCTTCGGTACGGGCACTGCCCAGGACGAAGAGGAAGCGACGGCTCATGGGTCCCCCGGGGTGATAGACGTCGTATCAAAATACCTGTGCATGCATTATATGCACATGCAGGTATCGGGCGGCGCCGTAGGCGGTGCCGTCGTCGCGAGGGAGACGATCTCGATGGCCGCCCAGCCACTCGCTGACGACTGGACCCTTCATGGTGGGGCCCACCACCGTGTTGTTCACGGCGTTCGCACTCGCCCCGGAGTCGTCTTCGTGGCCCGGGCCGGTTCCGTGCCGCCGCCGTCGCCCCATCCGCATTCGGCGAGCAGCGCCCCGGCCAGGCCGTCGCCGCAACGGTCATCCGCGTCCTACGTGCGTGCTGTTCTCCAAGTGAGTATCGTGCGGCGGTCTTCCGTGTTTCGCCGTCAGCTGCTCGGTCGTTCGAGCTGCGCCTGCCAGTCCGCCGCAGAGCTGATGTCCAGCAGCAGCGCCATGACGCCGACGAGCGTGGCGCTGCTGACGATCTCCCGGCGGGCGATCATTCCGGCAAGCCGTGAGAGCGGGATCCACTCCAGGCGGTCCGACTCGTTGCGTTCGGTCGGTGCGCCGATCCGCCGGGCGTCGTCCGTACGGAACACGAAGTGGCGGGCGTCGGTGATGCCGGCGGCGGGCTCCGCGTAGACCAGCTCCCGCAACGAGCCCGGACGCCACCCCGTCTCCTCCTCCAGTTCCCGTGCGGCCGCCTGCGAGGCCTCCTCAGCGTCCTCGACCAGGCCCATGGGAAGTTCCCACGCCCAGGTGTCCGTGACGAAGCGGTGGCGCCACATCATCAGGACGCGCTGCCGCTCGTCGACGGCGGCCGTCACAGCGACGTCCCGCAGCCTGACGACGTGGTAGTCGACCCGCGTGCCGTCGGGCCGTTCGACGTCCAAGGAACGCAGGCGTACCCAGGGGGTGTCGTGGATCGCGCGTTCCCCGTGGACCGTCCAGTGCATTGCGAACTCCTCAACGAGACGGGCCTTGCGGCTTGGGTGGCTGGGGTATCTGGGGCCGGGCCTGGGAGGCGGGTCCCTGCTGGGTGCTTCCTGTGCCCTGGGCGGTGGTGGCGGTGCCGCTCCGAACTGTGTCGACCTCGCCGGTGAGCGCCACCGAGGCGCTCCGGGTGGGGTTGGGCACCGATCCGTCCCCGTCCGTGAGAACGAAGTTCGTGTGGGCCTTGGCGGCGAGTGCCTTGATCATAAAGTCTCCCCGACAGGGTCGGTCCACGGGCCGAGATCGTGCTTGAGCGTCAAGTGGCTTGTGCTGGCGCTCGGCCGCCTCACCCGGCAACGTACATGCGCTCTCGGCCGCACACGCGACGTCCGTACGCGCGACGGCCCACCGTGCCGGGCCCGCTATCGGCCCCGCCACGCCGCCCACCGGCGCGACACCGGCGCCTGGCCCGCGGAGGTAGCCCGGCCCAGGAGGCATCCGGGATCATGTCAGGAGGCCAGTTCTCTCCGGCCCACTCCCTCGGCGCAGCGCCGGTCCGCGCCGAGAGCCGGACGGCCCGGAGACGCGAGCCGGGCTTCTGGGACGAGTCTGTGACGCCACGGTGATGTGAAACCGTGATCGAGCGGAGAGACTCGACAGTAAGCGTGTGACCGGTTCCCCGGTACATCGGAGTGAGGGAACAGATGCGTCGACCCAGCCACCAGAAGAAGCGGGAACAGGAGCGCTCGGCGTCGTCGGCCGCCTTGGCGGCGGCGCCGATCGACGTCCATGTCCCCGCGTCAGGCCCGGGTGCGGGCGCTGCGTCGATCGGCGGCGCACCGGTCGTCGCCGCCGACGGCGAGGAGATCCAGCACGCCGTGCTGAGGTACCTCCACCACATCGCCCTCGCCACCGGCCACTCCGTCCGGGCCATGGTCCGGGACGAGCGGATCGGGTTCGTGGTGCCGATCCTGGTGTCGGTGGACGGGGCGAGCGAGTTCGCGGGTGAGCCGGTACGGGTGGGTACGGCCGAGGCGCCGCCTTCCGTCGACCGGCCAGGCGAAGCCGTGGTGCCGCCCGCCGACTTCTGCTCCTCCTCCGCGCCTGCCCGGTCGACGGCTCCGCAGCACCCCGCGCCGGTGCAGTCGGCGGCGCCTGTGCGAGAGCCTGCGCCGGTCCAGCCCTCGGCGAAGGTCCACGAGCGGTCGTCGGCCCAGCGGTATGAGCCCGCTCCCGCGGCTTCGCCGGTTCGGCATCCGGCGACCGGCGAGCAGGCCCCGGCCTACCGGACATCGTCCGTTCACGAACCCGTGGCCGCTCAGCCGTCCGTGCCCGTTCGTGAGCCCGCCCCGGCCAGGCACCCCGCGGCCGTTCAGGAGCCCGACTTGGCCCAGCAGTCCGCGCCCCTGCCCCCTCCACCCGCGGAGGAAACCCCCGCTCGTCCCGGCGGCACCGTCGCCACGTTCGTCCTGCGGGCCATGCCCGAGCAGGAGCCGTTGATCCGTGCGACGTCGGGGCCGGCGCAGGTGTTGCCGCAGGGCGACGCCGTCGCTCCGGGTACGGTCTCGGCCCCCACCGGCACCTTCGGTCCGCCTCCGGTCATCACCGGCCCCGGGCCGGCCCCCGTCTGGAGGGCGCCGGAGAACGGACCGGACGAGCCGAAGACGCTCCGGCCCGACGTCGAGCCCGAACCCGACTCGTACTCCGCCCTCGATGCGAAACCCACTCCGGCCCCGCGGACCGCCCCGGTCGCCAAGGCCGAGGAGGAGGCCAAGGAACCGCCCGTGCGCGAGTTCGACTCCGTTGCCGAGCTGGTGCTCGGGGCCGAGTCCGGGACCGCGCCGGCCGACGGTACGGGCGGGCCCATCGCCGAGCCCATGGCCCGGATCAACGCGGCCGTGCGACAGGGCCGTATCGAGGAGGCCGCCGTCCTCGCCGAGCAGACCGTGGCCGAGGCCGCCGCGACCTTGGGCTTCGACCACCCCGACGTCCTGCGCCTGCGCGAACTCACCGCGTACATCGCCTATCTGGCCGGCGACCCGCTGCGTTCCTTCCATCTGTCGCTCGAGCTCGCCCCGATCCGCCACCGTCTGGGCGACCCGCGCGGCGCGTACGGCAACGTGCAGAGCGCGGCCGCCGCCTGGCGCGCCGTCCGCGACCCGATGCAGGGCCTGCACCTCGGCCGCGACCTGATCGCCGTATGGACGGAACTCGCCGCGGACAAGGGCCCCGCCGCCGACGACCTCGACCAGCTCGAGAAGGCCCGCGGCCGCATGGGCCGCCTCGCCGAACGGGCCCGCGCGGCCACCGGCGAGCACCCGTACAGGCAGTGACCACAACGGGGCCGTCTGGCAGACGTGCCGTACCCACTGGGTGGGGTGGGGGCCGGAGCCCCGGCTACGCGTCCACCTGAGTGGAGTTCGCCCGGGAAGCACCGGGCACACCGACGGGCACCCTCGACCTCCTTGCCGAGCGCCACGCGTCCCCGGTCAGTATCGACAGCGCGAGCCAGACCAGCCCGAAGCCCGCCCAGCGCTCGGGCGGCATGGCCTCGTGGAAGTAGAGGATCCCCAGCAGGAACTGGAACACCGGCGCCAGGTACTGCAGCAGACCGAGCGTGGACAGCGGTACGCGGATCGCGGCGGCCCCGAAACAGACCAGGGGGAGCGCGGTGACGACCCCGGTGGCGGCCAGCAACGCCGAGTGGCCCGGGCCATGGGAGGCGAACGTCGAGTCGCCGTGCGCCGTGAGCCAGATCAGATACGCCAGCGCGGGCACGAACTGCACAGCGGTCTCCGCGGCCAGCGACTCCATGCCGCCCAGGTCGACCTTCTTCTTCACCAGGCCGTACGTGGCGAAGGAGAAGGCGAGGCAGAGGGAGATCCACGGGGGGCGGCCGTAGTCGACGGTCAGGACGAGCACCGCGGCGAAGCCGACCGCGACCGCCGCCCACTGCACGGGCCGCAGCCGCTCCTTCAGGATCAGTACGCCCATGGCGATGGTGACGAGCGGGTTGATGAAGTAGCCGAGCGAGGCCTCCACCACGTGGCCGCTGTTCACGGCCCAGATGTAGACGCCCCAGTTCACGGTGATGACCGCCGCGGCGACCGTGATCAGCCCCAGCCTGCGGGGCTGCCGCAGCAGCTCGCCCGCCCAGGCCCAGCGCCGCGTCACGAGCAGCGCGAGGCCGACCACGAGCAGGGACCAGACCATCCGGTGGGCGAGGATCTCCACGGCCCCGGCGGGCTTCAGCCGGGGCCAGAACAGCGGAACGAGCCCCCACATGCCGTATGCCGCGAAGCCGTTCAGCAGACCTGTCCGCCGCTCACCCTTCGACTTCTCGGTCACGGGCCCCCTCCTTCTCGTGCGACTGCCCCGGTGCAGCCTCCATGAAGTTAGCGCGAGCACCCCCACCTGTCATGCCCGTTTCGTCATACGGTCATGACAGGTGGGGGTCGGGGCGCTCAGGGACCCGCCAAGGGAGTTCAGCCCTTGAGCGCGGCGGCGATCGACTCGGCGATCGGCGTGGTCGGGCGGCCGGTCAGGCGGGAGAGGTCGCCGGTGGCCACGACCAGCTCGCCCTTCTCGATGGAGGCATCCACGGCGGCCAGGATCGCGGCGAGGGGCTCGGGAAGGCCGGCACCGGTCAGGATGCCGGTGAAGGTCTCGACGGAGACGGCGTTGTAGACGATCTCCTTGCCGGTCTGCTTGCTCAGCTCGGCCGCGTACTCGGCGAAGCCCCAGGCCTCGTCGCCGCCCAGCTCGTACGTCTTGTTCTCGTGACCCTCGCCGGTCAGTACGGCGACCGCGGCGGCCGCGTAGTCGGCGCGGGCGGCGGAGCTGACCTTGCCGTCACCGGCCGCGTGGGTGACGGCGTTGTACTGCAGCACGGGGGCGAGCTGCTCGGTGTAGTTCTCGTTGTACCAGCCGTTGCGCAGCAGCACGTACGGCACGCCCGAGGCCAGGATGAGCTCCTCCGTGCCCCGGTGGTCGTCGGCGAGGGCGGCCTTCAGGCTGCCGGGGGCGCTGGTGTAGGCGAGGAGTGCGACACCCGCGGCCTTCGCGGCGTCGAGGACGACCTGGTGCTGCTGGACGCGGCCCTTGTCGAACTCGTTGCCGGAGATCAGCAGCACCTTGTCGCCGGCCGAGAAGAGGCCGTCGAAGGTCTCGGGCGCGTTGTAGTCCGCGACGGCGATCTTCACGCCGCGCGCCGCGAAGTCGGCGGCCTTCTCCTCGCTGCGTACGACGGCGGTGATCTGGTCGGCCGGAACCTCGTCCAGCAGCTGCTCGACGACATGGCGGCCGAGGTGTCCGGTGGCTCCGGTGACGACGATGCTCATGATGAAAACTCCTAGTAGGGTGGCTGTGCCACTAACCCTAGGAGATGCGCTAACTCTGAGAAAGTACCCACTTTGAAGTAAGGTACTGGCATGGCCGTAAGTATCGGAGTGACCAGCAAGTACAGCACAGGCGAGGCGATGTGCCCCTACCGCCTCGTCCTGGAGCACGTCACCAGCCGCTGGGGCGTGCTCGTCCTGATCGAGCTGCTGGAGCGCCCCTACCGCTTCAGCGAACTGCGCCGTGCGATCGGCCGGGTCAGCGAGAAGATGCTCACGCAGACGCTGCAGACCCTGGAGCGCGACGGCCTGGTCCACCGGGATGCCCAGCCCGTGATCCCGCCGCGTGTCGACTACTCGCTCACCGAACTGGGCCGTGAGGCCGCCGTGCAGGTGAAGACGCTGGCGACCTGGACCGCGGAGCGGATGGACGACGTACGGAAGGCCCGCCAGGCATACGACGAGGCCCGGGCGGCGAGCACCCGGGCCTCGTGAACCTCAAAAGCTGATCAACCGACGACGGTCCAGGTGTCACCGCCGGCGAGCAGTGCCGCCAGGTCGCCCTTGCCGTTCTGCTCGATGGCCTCATCCAGCTGGTCGGCCATCCGGGTGTCGTAGACGGGCCGCTCGACGGAGCGGAAGACGCCGATCGGGGTGTTGAAGAGCGTGTCCGGGTCGGCCAGCCGGGACAGTGCGAACGCCGTGGTGGGTGAGGCGGCATGGGCGTCGTGCACGAGGATGTCCGCCTCGTTCTCCGGGGTGACCGTGACCGCCTTCAGGTCACCGGTGCGCATGTCCCGTACGACACCGCGCGCCCCGTCAGGGCCGAAGCGGATCGGCTGCCCGTGCTCCAGCCGGATCACGGCCTCCTCGGCGGTCTGCTTGTCCTTGAGCACGTCGAAGGCGCCGTCGTTGAAGATGTTGCAGTTCTGGTAGATCTCCACCAGCGCGGTGCCCGGGTGTGCGGCGGCCTGGCGCAGCACACCGGTCAGGTGCTTGCGGTCGGAGTCGACCGTGCGGGCCACGAAGGACGCCTCGGCGCCGATCGCCAGCGACACCGGGTTGAAGGGCGCGTCCAGGGAGCCCATCGGGGTCGACTTGGTGATCTTGCCGACCTCGGAGGTCGGGCTGTACTGGCCCTTGGTCAGCCCGTAGATCCGGTTGTTGAACAGCAGGATCTTCAGATTGACGTTACGGCGCAGCGCGTGGATGAGATGGTTGCCGCCGATGGACAGCGCGTCGCCGTCGCCGGTGACCACCCACACGGACAGGTCGCGGCGCGAGGACGCGAGCCCGGTCGCGATGGCGGGCGCGCGGCCGTGGATGGAGTGCATGCCGTACGTGTTCATGTAGTACGGGAAGCGCGACGAACAGCCGATGCCCGAGACGAAGACGACGTTCTCCCGGGCCAGGCCCAGCTCCGGCATGAAGCCCTGGACGGCCGCGAGGATCGCGTAGTCACCGCAGCCGGGGCACCAGCGCACTTCCTGATCGGACTTGTAGTCCTTCATGGATTGCCTGGCCACGGCCTTGGGAACGAGGGAAAGCGCCTCGATCGTGTCCGTGCCTTCCGTGGTCGTCTCAGCCATCGATGGCCTCCTTGAGAGCCGCGGCGAGCTGCTCCGCCTTGAACGGCATGCCGTTCACCTGGGTGTACGAGTGGGCGTCCACCAGGTATTTCGCCCGCACCAGTGTGGCGAGCTGACCGAGGTTCATCTCGGGGATCACCACCTTCTCGTAACGCTTGAGAACCGGGCCGAGATTCCGCGGGAACGGGTTGAGGTGCCGCAGATGGGCCTGCGCGATCGACTCCCCGGCCGCGCGCAGCCGCCGTACCGCCGCGGTGATCGGCCCGTACGTCGACCCCCAGCCGAGAACGAGCGTCTTCGCCTCGTCGGGGCCTCCCCTGCTCGAATGAAGTCGAGAGCTTGGGGAAGGATCGTCCACCTCGATGTCGGGTACCACGATTCCGTCGACCTTCGCCTGGCGCGTACGCACCATGAAGTCGTGGTTGGCCGGGTCGTAGGAGATGTTCCCCGTGCCGTCCTGCTTCTCGATGCCGCCGATGCGGTGCTCGAGGCCGGGCGTGCCCGGGACGGCCCACGGCCGGGCGAGGGTCCCCGGGTCGCGCTTGTACGGCCAGAACACCTCGGTGCCGTCGTCGAGCGTGTGGTTCGGGCCCTGCGCGAACTGGACCCTGAGGTCCGGCAGCTCGTCCAGCTCCGGGATCCTCCACGGCTCCGATCCGTTGGCCAGATAGCCGTCGGAGAGGACGAAGACGGGCGTGCGGTAGGTGAGCGCGATCCGGGCGGCCTCCAGGGCCGCGTCGAAGCAGTCGGTCGGGGTGCGCGGAGCGATCACCGGGACGGGCGCCTCGCCGTTGCGGCCGAACATCGCCTGGAGCAGGTCGGCCTGCTCGGTCTTGGTGGGCAGACCGGTGGACGGCCCACCGCGCTGGATGTCGATGACGAGCAGTGGCAGCTCGAGGGAGACGGCGAGCCCGATGGTCTCGCTCTTGAGCGCCACGCCCGGCCCGGAGGTCGTGGTCACGGCCAGCGAGCCGCCGAAGGCCGCGCCCAGCGCGGCGCCGATGCCGGCGATCTCGTCCTCGGCCTGGAAGGTGCGTACCCCGAAGTTCTTGTGCTTGGACAGCTCGTGCAGGATGTCCGAGGCCGGGGTGATCGGGTAGGAGCCCAGGAACAGCGGCAGGTCCGCCTGGCGGGAGGCGGCGACCAGGCCGTACGACATGGCCAGGTTCCCGGAGATGTTCCGGTACGTGCCCACCGGGAAGGCCTTGGCGGCCGGCGCGACCTCGTAGGAGACCGCGAAGTCCTCGGTGGTCTCGCCGAAGTTCCACCCCGCACGGAAGGCGGTGATGTTCGCCTTCATGATGTCCGGCTTCTTCGCGAACTTCGACTTCAGGAACTTCTCGGTCCCCTCGGTCGGCCGGTGGTACATCCAGCTGAGCAGGCCCAGCGCGAACATGTTCTTGCTGCGCTCGGCCTCCTTGCGGGTGAGGTCGAACTCCTTGAGGGCCTCGACGGTGAGGGTCGTCAGCGGCACGGGATGGACGTTGTACCCGTCCAGCGAGCCGTCCTCCAGGGGCGAGGCGTCGTACCCGACCTTCTGCATCGCGCGCTTGGTGAACTCGTCCGTGTCGACGATGATCTCCGCGCCACGCGGCACGTCGCCGATGTTGGCCTTCAGGGCTGCCGGGTTCATGGCGACCAGCACGTTCGGTGCGTCACCGGGCGTGAGGATGTCGTGGTCGGCGAAGTGCAGCTGGAAGGAGGACACGCCCGGCAGGGTGCCGGCGGGGGCGCGGATCTCGGCGGGGAAGTTGGGCAGCGTGGACAGATCGTTCCCGAAGGACGCCGTCTCCGAGGTGAAACGGTCACCGGTGAGCTGCATGCCGTCGCCGGAGTCTCCCGCGAACCGGATGATCACCCGGTCGAGCTTGCGTACGTCCTTCACGCCCGACGGTTTGCGCTGCTCTCCTACGACAGCTCCGTCGGCCTGCTCCGCTGGACTGCTGACCTGGCTGGTCACTGAACTGGACCTCCCTCGAAGCGGGTGTCTGGGAATGGCCGTCCCGCCGGCCCTTCCAGGATCAACCCTACGTCGGTAAGGGTCGCCTTCCCTCGGCCGTTCGCATGATGGACACCGTTGTGAGACGGTTTGTCGCCCTGACTTGTCATGATTTACTCGCCCCTCGGCGCTGCTCTTGAAGACGCTTCCTGCTCATCCTTCGGTTCTGGTGCTTCGGAGGTACGCGGCGGCGTGAAGCCACGGTCACACCGTGCTACCTGCCGCCTCACCCCCTGACAGAGTGTCAGTCGATCACGAGTTGAGATAGGTGAGCACGGCCAGAACACGCCGGTGATCCCCGTCACTCTGGGACAGGCCGAGCTTCAGGAAGATGTTGCTGACGTGCTTCTCGACGGCTCCGTCGCTCACGACGAGCTGCCGGGCGATCGCGGAGTTGGTGCGTCCCTCGGCCATCAGTCCCAGGACCTCCCGCTCCCGCGGGGTGAGCGCCGCGAGCACGTCCTGCTTGCGGCTGCGCCCGAGCAGCTGCGCGACCACCTCCGGGTCCAGCGCGGTGCCCCCCTGGGCCACCCGCACCACGGCGTCCACGAACTCGCGCACCTCGGCCACCCGGTCCTTGAGCAGATAGCCGACGCCGCGACTGGAACCGGCCAGCAGTTCGGTGGCGTACCGCTCCTCGACGTACTGCGACAGCACGAGCACGCCGAGCCCGGGATACGCCTTGCGCAGCTGTACGGCGGCCCGGACGCCTTCGTCCGTATGGGTGGGCGGCATCCGCACATCGGCGACGACGACGTCCGGCAGCTCTTCCTGGGCGGCGAGCTCGGTAATGGTCTTGATCAGCGCGTCCCCGTCCCCGACACCGGCGACCACGTCATGCCCGCGGTCGGTCAGCAGCCGGGTCAGGCCCTCTCTGAGCAGCACTGAATCCTCGGCGATGACCACCCGCACCCTGTCCTCCACGATCCTCGGCCCCCCACAGCCTGTTCCCGTCCGTATGACAGCCCCCAGCATTTCAGCATCCGGACGACCACATGGGCGGGGACTGCGGGAATCCGCGGCTCGGGGCCTAAAAGCGCGGGCCCGGGGGCTGATTTTCAGCCGGACCGGCGTTTGAGGACGAGGGCGTCGAGGCCGAAGCGGGGTTCTGGGGCGCAGCGCCCAAGGGAGGGAAAAGCGGGGGCGGGAAAAGC
>CBFHCJ010000158.1:0-11162 GCA_965654005.1 uncultured Streptomyces sp.
CTGGGCATCGTCGCAGCAGCGGTACTCGCCGGCTTCGGAGTCAGTGGTGTGTTCACCATCCTGGTCTCCATCGCGATCTTCTGTGTTTTCATGGTGTGGCTGCTGATCCTCGCTTCCTACCTGGCTTTCCGGCGTGCGCGGCCTGCCATCACGCAACCTGCGATTCGCGTATGGGGCGGTGCCATGACTGGTTGTGTCGGGATCGCGGGCGTTCTGGCCGTCATCACCACCGCCGTGGTGGTGCCTGCGATGCGACAGGCCATCGTGTGTGGAACGGCCTTCGCCCTAGCACTGCTGCTGATCTACGTGCTGAGGATCAGGCCGCGGCTGAGGGCGCAGGAGACGGCAGACCCCAGCGGCGAGGGTGCCGGTGCAAGCTGAGGCCCACGGTGTCGCACCGAGAGCCACCACATGACAACCCCAACTGTGCCGACGATCCGTAACTTCGTGGACGGGGCATTTTCAGTCGCAGTGTGTGGCCTCCCAGGGGCGATGGCGGCCCTGGTGCAGGCGACGCCGTCGGTGGTGAAGACGGACGTCAGCCCCTTCCCCGCCCTACGGATCCACCGTCACGACGTCCTCGGCAACCGTCTGCATGGGGCTCATGTGATCAGCCCAGTTCCCGCATGCGCAGCTGCAGTTCTGCCAGGCATCTCATGTCGGGGTCCTGCGGATCGAAGCCGCTGATCTCCCTTATCCGGCGCAGCCGATACCGGAAAGTGTTGGGGTGGAGGTGTATCTTCGCCGATGCTGAATTCACGTCTCCGAAACTGTCGAGATAGCATCTCAGTGTCGATACGAAATCCGTTTTGTTCTGCCTGTCGTGATCCTCGAGCAAGGGTATATGGCCACCCAGAACCGTGCCGTCCTGGCGGAGGATTCTCCGGAGCTGAGTGAGTGCGTACGTCAGCTGGACATCCTCGAAGAATGCGATGGAAGGCGCTTTGGTGTTTTCTCTCTGTACTGTGAGGATCCGGTCCACCTGCGACTTGGCCAAGCGGATCTGATGCGGGTCTCCGACCGTTTCACTGATCGCCAGCGTGATTTTCTCGCGGAGTCCGGACCGGTTCTGGAAACCTTCTGCGATCTTTCTGCAGTGGGCTCGTGCCTCTGCGTCGTCCACCTTCTTCGGCCACAGGAGTACCGCGTAGGTGACCTGATGGAAGTTCCCGATCTTGAAGCGGGGATGAGTCGTCGTCAGGTACAGACCGAACGCGTCCGCGGGACGTACGTCGTCGGCGCTCCCGCTCTGCGGTCGCAGACTTGACGCAGCCGCAACGACCGAGGCCTTCATCGAGAGGAACCCCAGACGGGCGGCGGCGCCGTCCGCGGCCGAGGTACCCAAGAGCACCGCTTCGAGATCGGCCCGGGATGCCGCAAGGTCGACCGTGTGACCGTCCGCCTGGGTCATACGGTTTGCGATCGACTCTGCGGCGGTGAAGAACTCCGTTCTCTGCCGATGGTCGAAGGGCGTTTCCGCGCTGGCCCACAGATAGCCCAGATGTCGTCCGCCGTGCTGGACTCTGCACGCCATGCGAGGCTTGGCCTGCGGAGAGGCCGGACCGACGAAAATGGGCTCCGGGGAGTTAATCAGGCGGCTGATCACTCCCCGGGCCTTCAGGACGTCGATGAGCCAGGGCTGGGCATGCCGGTCGAGAATTCCGGAGACTCGTTCCTCGTCGGCGGCGTGCTGCCCCTTGGACCAGGCCAGGACCCTGAATTCCGTGTCTTCCAGCAGAATCGGCGTATTCAGGAGTTCGCCTGCCGCGTCGATGATCGCGAACAGGTCCTCTCGCATACTCGTCGCCGAATCGACGCTCTGCTCAGATATGGCACACCACCTCCGCAGGCCGCTTACCGCGCTGCCGCGCGTGTTGCTCAGCGGCCCTCCGCCCCAGTGTGCATCAACACGTGAGACCGAGAAAGCGCTCCGCGTTACCGTGGCATATCAACTCCTTGTCCTGCGGGGAGAGGGAAGCGCTGTGACGCACGACCCCACCCGCCGGCCGTTCTCCCAGCGGGTAGGGGTAGTCGCTGCCGACCATCACCCTGTCCGCGCCATAGGTGTCCACGAGCAGCCGCAGCGACCGGTCGTCGAACACCACGGAGTCGACGTGGAAGCGGCCGACGTAGTGGGACGGGGGGTACTCGGAGGTGCCGATCACGTCGTGACGCCCGTGCCAGGCGTTCTCCATGCGCCCCAGCCAGAACGCGAACGAACCCCCTCCGTGCGCGAAGCAGATCTTCAGCCGTTCGTCGATACGGTCGAACACGCCGCCGAGAACCATGGCCAGGATGGACAGATGGGTCTCCGCGGGCATCGCGGTGAGCCACTGCGCCATCCAGCGCCGCAACCGGGGGGAATCGTCGAGGTCCCATGGATGGACGAACACGGGGACGTCGAGCGAGGCGCAGTGCTGCAGGAACGTGACGATTCCCGCGCTGTCCAGATCGCGGTCCCCCACGTGGTTGCCGATCTCGACTCCGCGGTGCCCGTTCGCGAGACAGCGTTCGAGTTCGCGGCAGGCCGCGTCGGTGTCCTGGAGGGGCACCTGGCAGAACGGGATCAGGCGGTCCGGGGCCGGGGCGACGATCTCCAGGGCCAGGTCGTTGAAGACGCGGGCGATACGGGCCGCCTCCGCCCCGCTCCGGCCGTAGTGGAAGAAGGCCGGAGTGGGGGAGACGACCTGTGTGCCGACGCCGTCGGCGTCCATGTCCTTGAGCCGCTCCGCCGCGTCCCAGCAGTCGGAGCGGATGCGGCGGAACTCCTTCGATCCCATCATGATCACCGCGTCCGACTCGGACTCGATCCTCAGCCACGGCGCGTCGTCTCCCGCGTCGGCGGTGAGGTCGGGCCAGCCGCGGGGGACGTAGTGCGTGTGGATGTCGATGGTGTGGTCAATGCTCACCGGTCACCCCTTGCCAGGGTGCACGGTGCCGCAGCCGCGGCAGGTCCGGGCCTCCTGGTCGGCGTAGAAGGCCTCGAAGACCGGGGGCAGGTCCGCCATGATGTCGGTCACCTGCAGTTCGACCTCGTGGATCAGGCACTGGCACTGCGGGCAGTACCACTGGAACTTCTCCAACGTGCCCATCTCGCGGACGCGTTCGATGACCAGTCCGATGCTGTCGGCTTCGGGGCGCTGCGGCGAGTGCGGGATGCCGCCGGGCAGCAGCCAGCTCTCGCCCTCCCGGACGTGGACGGTGCGCGGGCCTTCCTCGGTCATGAGGTTGACGTGCATGTTGCCCTTGATCTGGTAGAACCACTCCTCGTACGGGTCCACGTGGTAGTCGGTGCGCTGGTTCGGCGCACCGAGGACCTGGACGATGAAGTCGGCGCCCAGGGCCATGGTCCGATTGTTCACCGGCGGCTTGAGCAGATGCCTGTGCTCCTCGATCCACTGCTGGAAGTGGATGGTGGGGGGAATCGTGGTCATGACAGTCTCTCCAGAGGTTGGGTGGTGGACGGGATCAGTGCCCGGGACGGTAGGCGATGGCCTGGATCTCGATCAGCAGATGGGAATGCGGAAGCTGGTGCACGGCCACGGTCGTGCGGGCGGGTCCGTGCTCGTCGAAGTACTCGGCGTAGACCTCGTTGTAGCCGCCGAAGTCGTTCATGTTCACGAGGTAGGTCGTGATCTGCGCGATGTCCTCGAGGTCGGCTCCGACAGAGCGAAGGATCGACCGGATGTTCTCGAGGACCGCCCGTGTCTGGGCACGGATGTCCAGGTTCGTGGTGCCGAACTCGTCCACCTCGACGCCCTCGAAGGTGTTGTCCGGCCTGCGGGAACTGGTCCCGGAGACGAAGACGAGGTCTCCGGCGAGCTTCACATGGGGGAAGCGTCCCCGGGGGACGGCCATGCCTTTGACGACGTGTGCGTCGCTCATCGGTGTCCCTTCATAGATACCGTGCCGAGACCGGCGATCTCGCATTCCGTGACGCCGGCCGTGAGGGGAAGCGCCGCGGTGGCCGCGCCCGCCAGGACGACCTGGCCCGCGGTCAGCGGGATACGGCGGCGGCGGCAGATGTCCAGCAGTGCGTGGAGTGCGGCCATGGGCGTTCCCAGGATCGCCGCGGTCGAACCCACCGCCTCCTGGCCCGGGGTGCGCAGCCGTACGGCCTTGTTCCCGGTGTCCGTCGTCACGGGCAGCCAGGTCCCGATGACGAATCCCGCGGCCGAGGTGTTGTCGGCGATGACATCGGTGTAGGTGAAGCGGAAGTCACGGTAGCGGGAGTCGATGATTTCGACTGCGGGTGCTACCGCGTCGACGCACGACTCGATGTCCGTGGTGGGGTCGTCCAGGTCGACGTCCGCGCACAGGCGGTAGGCCACCTCGGGCTCCGCCTTGGGGTGGATGAAGCGTGCGAGGTCCACGTCGGCGCCGTCACCGATGCGCATGGCGTCCGTCAGCCGTCCCACGATGACCTCCGAGACGCCCATCTGGGCCATCTTGACCTTGCTGGTGAAACCGAGCTTCACGCCGACGACCCGTTCGCCCCTGGCCGTGCGCAGTCCGACCAGCGCCTCCTGCACCGCGTATGCCTCCTCGACCCCGAGATCGTCGGTGTCGGCGAGGCTGGGTGTGTCACCGCGGGTGGTCTGCGCGTCGTCGAGGCGCTGTGCCAGGCTCTGGATTCGCGTCGCTGTGATCATTTCCCGGCTCCTTCCGTCGTAGCGGGCTGTGGAGCGGTGGCGCTCTCCGCGGCCAGGTCCAGGGCGATGTCGGTGAGCAGGTCCTCCTGTCCGCCGACAAGACGGCGCCGACCCGCCTCCTGGAGGATGCGGCGGGAGTCGACGCCGTGGCGCCGCGCGGCCCGTTCGGCGTGCAGAAGGAAGCTGGAGTAGACGCCGGCATGGCCGAGCGTGAGCGTTTCGCGGTCGACCCGCAGGGGCCGGTCGAGCAGCGGTCGGACGATGTCGTCCGCGGCGTCCTGGAGGGCGTACAGGTCGCATCCGTGATGCCAGCCCAGGAGGTCGGCCACGGCGATGAAGGGCTCCGCCGGGCAGTTGCCGGCCCCGGCTCCCTGTCCGGCGAGCGCGACGTCGACGCGGAGGGCTCCGTGCTCGACGGCGGTGACGCTGTTGGCGACGGACAGCGAGAGGTTCTCGTGGGCGTGGATGCCGATCTGGGTGTCCTCGGACAGCACTTGGCGGTAGGCGTCGATGCGTTCGGCGACATCGGTCGTGGTCAGGCGGCCCGCCGAGTCGGTGACGTACACGCAGTGGGCGCCGTACGACTCCATCAGCAGTGCCTGACGGGCGAGTTCATCCGGAGGAGCCATATGACTCATCATCAGGAACCCGGAGACGTCCATCCCATGGGTGCGGGCCCATTCGATGTGCTGGGCGCCGATGTCGGCCTCGGTGCAGTGCGTGGCCACGCGCACGCTGCGCACGCCGAGGTCCCTGGCGCGGCGGAGATGGTCGATGGTGCCGACCCCCGGCAGCAGCAGCGTGGTGAGGGTGGCGTGCTCGACCACCTCGGCGGCCGCACGGATCCACTCCTCGTCGGAGTGGGCCCCGAACCCGTAGGTGACACTGGATCCGCCGAGGCCGTCGCCGTGCGCCACCTCGATCGCGGACACACCGGCCCTGTCGAGCGCGGCGACGATCGTCCGTACCTGTTCGGTGGTGTACATGTGACCCAGGGCGTGCATTCCGTCACGAAGGGTCACGTCCTGTATGTAGATGTTCACGCGCTCACCCATCCACGCAGTTCAGCCATGCGCTCGGCCGTCCGCAGGGCGGCGGAGGTCATGATGTCGAGGTTGCCGGCGTACTCCGGCAGGTAGTGTCCGGCGCCGCGCACCTGAAGGAAGCAGCTGACCTTCGTTCCCGTCACACGCCGGCCGAGTTCCGGAATCCAGACGTCCACGAGGTCGTCGAACTGGACGTCCTGCCTCAGCTCGTAGCCGGGTACGAACTCCTGGACCCAGCGCACAGTCCGCCGGACAGAGTCCGCGATTTTCTGCCGGTCCACGGTGGCTGTGGAGTCCTCGACGATGCAGAAGACCGTGTCGCGCATCATGACCGGCGGATCGGCCGGGTTGAGAACGATGATCGCCTTGGCCGCCTCGGTGCCCGCGACCTCGCGCAGGGCCCTTCCGGTGGTCTGGGTGAACTCGTCGATGTTCGCCCGGGTGCCGGGGCCGGCCGACTTCGACGCGATGGCGGCCACGATCTCGGTGTACGCCACCGGTGCCACGGCGGAGACGGCAGCCGCCACGGGAATGGTGGCCTGTCCGCCGCAGGTGACCATGTTGACGTTCTCGGCCGCCAGATGAGCCTCCAGGTTGACGGAGGGGACCACGAACGGGCCGAGAGCGGCCGGTGTCAGGTCGATCATCAGCTTGCCGTGCGCTCGGGCGATGTCCGCGTTGCGGGGGTGAGCCTTTGCGGAGGTGGCGTCGAAGACGATCCGCACGTCGGCGAACTCCGGCATGTCCACCAGCCCGTCGATGCCGACATGCGTGGTGGCGACGTGGAGACGACGCGCACGAGCGAGGCCGTCCGAGTCGGGGTCGATCCCCACCATGGCGCCCATGGCCAGAGTCGTGGAGCGTCGCAGGACCTTGATCATGAGGTCGGTCGCGATGTTCCCCGAACCGAGGATCGCGACCTTGACGCGGTTGTCTGCGGTGGACGGAGGCCTGCTCACGGCGCTCGCAGTGTTCATGGTGTTCATACGGTCTCCTCGATCAGTGCCTCGACATCGCCGAGTCCATCCAGCTCAAGGCGGTAGCGGCCGCTCCCGGTGACATCGACCATGGGGCCCAGCGCCCCGGACATCACCAGGTCGCCGGCGCGCAACGGCTGCCCCCGACGGGCGAGTTCGCGGGCCAGCCAGGTCACCGCGACCACGGGACTGCCCAGACAGGCGTGGCCCGCGCCGAAGGAGACGGGCTCGCCGTCGCGGTGCAGTGCCATGCCGACCCGCGCCAGATCACGTCCGGCCAGTGTCTGTGGCGTGGTGCCGAGGACGATCGCGCCGCTGGAGGCGTTGTCGGCCACGGTGTCCGTGATGGTCAGGTCCCAGTCGGCGATCCGCGAGTCCACGATCTCGATGGCGGGCAGCACGAACTCCGTGGCCCGCAGGACGTCCGCGACGGTCGGCCCGGGCAGGTCCAGATCCGCGCCGAGGACGAAGGCGATCTCTCCCTCGGCGCGGGGCTGCAGAAAGCGGTCCCGCGCCACGGGTTCGCCATGGGCGAGGACCATGTCGTCGAAGAGCAGCCCGAAGTCGGGCTGGAAGACGCCGAACTGCTGCTGCACGGCGGCCGACGTCAGACCGATCTTGGCGCCCACGCGCCGTGCCCCTGCGGCCAGGCGGGCCGTGGTCAGGCGGTGCTGTACGGCGTACGCGGCGTCGATGTCCGTCTTGCCG
Organism: uncultured Streptomyces sp.; assembly: GCA_965654005.1. Lineage (GTDB taxonomy): Bacteria > Actinomycetota > Actinomycetes > Streptomycetales > Streptomycetaceae > Streptomyces. The sequence goes on from CBFHCJ010000158.1 coordinate 7,384, forward strand.
AGGACATCCCGTACGGGGGCGCAGGGGGTACGGGTCGCCGCCGCGGTCGCCAGGCGTGAGGCGGCCGTCTCGATCGCGTCGCTCGAGGCGGTGGTGTGCCGGAAGTCCCGCAAGGTTTCGGTGTCGGTCATAGCTGCACGCACACATTCGTGGGCTCGGTGTAGAAGTGGAGCGAGGAGGCGCCGCCCTCCCGGCCGATGCCGGACAGTCCGGCACCGCCGAACGGGGAGCGCAGGTCGCGCAGGAACCAGGTGTTGACCCAGGCCATGCCGACGTTCATACGCTCGGCGACCCGGTGGCCGCGGCGCAGGTCGTTGGTCCACACGGCTGCGGCCAGGCCGTAGTCGGTGTCGTTCGCCAGTGCGATGGCCTCTTCCTCCGTGTCGAACGGGATCAGCGCGGCTGCCGGACCGAAGATCTCCTCGCGTACGGGCCGGTCGGTGTTGGTCAGCCCGGTCCACAGGGTGGGCTCGATCCAGGAGCCGCCGTTGAGGCCGGCACCGAGGTCGGGTGTGCCGCCTCCGGTGAGGATCTTGGCGCCGGCCTGTTCGGCGAGGTCGTAGTAGTGCAGCACCTTGCGCCGGTGTTCCTGGGATATCAGCGGGCCCGTGGTGGTTTCCTCGCTGCGCGGGTCGCCGAGCCTGAGCCGTGCGGCCTGCTCGGCGAGGCCGTCGGCGATGTCCGCGAAGACGGATCGCTGGACGTACACCCGCTCGGTGCACAGGCACACCTGGCCGGTGTTGGCGAACACGGACCGCGTCAGCCCGTCGAGCGCCTCGTCCACGTCCACGTCGTCGAAGACGATCGCGGCGTTCTTGCCGCCGAGTTCGAAGGACACGGGCCGTACGCCCGTGGCCGCCGCGCGCATCACATGGGAACCGGTGGCGGAGGAGCCGGTGAAGGTGATGCCGTCCACGCGCGGGTGCGAGGTCAGGAAGTCCCCTGCGGACTCGGCTCCGAAACCGTGTACGACGTTGTAGGCGCCGGCCGGCAGACCGGCATCGGCAAGAACCTCGGCCAGCAGGGTGGCGGTGGAGGGTGTTTCCTCACTCGGCTTGACGACCACGGCGTTACCGCAGGCCAGCGCGGGAGCGATTTTCCACGTCAACAGCAGCAGGGGCAGATTCCACGGGACGATCACCGCCACGACGCCGAGCGGTTTGCGCACCACGTAGTTGAGGGCCTGACGGCCGTGCGGCAACTCGGTGCGATAGGACTCCTCACCCGCGGCGGCGACGATGTCCGCGAAGGCGCGGAAGTTGGCGACAGCGCGGGCCACGTCGAGTTCACGCGCCTGGGTCACCGGCTTGCCGGTGTCGCCCGTCTCGGCGGCGACGAATTCCTCGAAGCGCTCCTCGATCAGGTCGGCGGCCCGCCGCAGCAGAGCGGTCCGTTCCCTGACACCGGTCCGCGACCAGGCCCCGTCCAGAGCCTGGCGGGCCGAGTCAACCGCGCGATCGACCAGGGACCGGTCGGCTTCGTGTACACGGGCGATGAGCCTGCCCGTCGCCGGGTCGGTCTTGAGGAAGCACCGGTTCTCGTCGGGTTCGACGAACGCACCGCCCACGAAGTTGCGGATGATCGGCACGGATTCCGCGTTCGTGGAAGTGGCCGCGAAAGTGGTCATGGAATCCCTTCCAGTGTGAACGGTCGGATCATGCATGGGTCGCCTCCTCGGTCCCGGCGTCCGGCACACTGCGCGTACGCAGCCGGAGCCTGACCGCGTAGACCACCAGCAGTGCCAGGGTGAAACCACCGCCGACCAGGGCTGCCTGCCGCATGATGGGCACCACGAAGGCTGTTGCGGCCACGGCCAGGACGCCCGCGATCCCGGCGCAGGCGGTCCACGAACCGCCCCAGACGCGAATCTGTGGCTGCGCGGTGTCAAGGCTCGTCCGCCGGAAGGCCAGATAGGAGACGAGGATCAGCAGCCACACCAGCAGGACCGAGAAGATCGCGACGGAGACCAGTATGTCGAAGACGCGATTGACCTTGAGGGCGGCGAGCACGGCTGCCCCGACGATGCCCGCGGCGGAGACGAGCAGGGCGCCCACGGGGACACCCCGCGCGTTGAGCCGGGCCAGGCGCTTGGGGGCGAGCCCGTCGTACCCGAGGGAGTGGAGAAAGCGGCTGGCTCCGTAGAGGCTGGCGTTGGCGGATGAGATCGCCGCGATCAGCACGATCGCGTTGGTCAGCGACGAGGCTGCCGGAATTCCGATCTGGGAGAAGACCCGGACGAACGGGCTGCCCCCGACACTGCCGTCACCGCCGGCGGTCTCCCGCCAGGGCACCAGCGTGACGATGATGGCGATGGACACGATGTAGAACAGCGAGATGCGCCAGAACAGCATCCGCATGGCCGTGCGAATGGAGCGTGCGGGGTCGGCGGCCTCCGCCGCGGAGATGGCCGTGGCCTCGAAGCCCACGAACGCGAACATCACGATGGACATCGCCGCCCACACGGCTGAACCGCCGTGGGGGAAGAATCCGTGGTCACGCGTGAGGTTGCCGAGCCCGGTCGCGGGCCTGCCGGGGAGCCCGGTGAACACCAGCAGGAGCCCTGCCCCGATGAAGACCACGAGGGCGGTCACCTTCACACCGGAGAGCCAGAACTCCGCGACGCCGAACGACTTCACGCTGATGAGGTTGACGCCCAGGACGACGGCCGCGATGCCTACGATGAGGAGCACCGTCGGGGCCCCGGGCCACCAGTAGCGGATGTAGGTGGCGGCGGCCACGACCTCACCTCCGATGGCCACGGTCGTCCCCGCCCAGAAGAGCCACCGGATGAGGAATCCCGCCCACGGCCCGAGGTAATGCTGGGCGATCGCACCGAAGGTCCCGCGAACGGGGTGGACGATGGTCATCGCACCCAGCACGCGCATGATGACGGCGACGAGCGCCGCTCCGGCGACATAGGAGAGGATGACGGCCGGGCCGGCCGCCGCGATCGCCGATCCCGAGCCGAGGAAGAGCCCGGTGCCCAGTGCGGCGCCCAAGCCGATCATCGTCGTCTGACGATACGTCAGAGACCGTGCGAGTTCCCCCGTGGGCTCCCCGTCGGTGACGTGGGCCGTGAGCACTCCGGTGGAGTTCGGTGCCGCGTTTCCGCCGTGTGTCATCTGTCCTCCGGAAGAATCCGGGCCAGCGCGTCGGCGACACGCCAACAGTCCTGGAACGTCGAGTAGAGCGGAATGGGCGCCACGCGGATGATGTCCGGCTCGCGGGCGTCCACGATGACGCCGTGCTCGTGGCGCAGTCGCCGGGCCAGCTCGGCGGCACTGCCGCGGCCGATCCGGACGGAGAGCTGGCAGCCCCGGCGCTCAGGGTCGCGCGGTGTGATCACCGTGAGCGGGCGGCCAGGGGTGATCTCGTCGAGCAAGGCCTCCAGGTAACCGGTCAGCTTCTCGCTGCGCGCCCGCAGCGCGGCCATCCCCAAGGTGTCGAACAGTTCGAGGGATGTCCGCACGGGGCTCAGGGCGAGGACCGGCGGGTTGGAGATCTGCCAGGCGTCCGCGGTCGCCGGCGGTCGGCAGACCGGGTCCATCTGCCATCGGGTAGCGGCCTCGGTGCTCCACCAGCCCTCCAGGCGCTGGAGATCGGGGTCGGCGAGGTGCCGTTCGTGCACGAACACGCCCGACGGCGCGCCGGGGCCGGAGTTGAGGTACTTGTAGGAGCACCAGGCGGCGAAGTCGACGTCCCAGTCGTGCAGACGCAGCGGCACGTTGCCCGCGGCGTGCGCCAGGTCCCAGCCGACCAGTGCGCCCGCCGCGTGTCCG
>CBFHCJ010000159.1:0-11138 GCA_965654005.1 uncultured Streptomyces sp.
GGCTTGGTCCGCCCACCAGGAACGGCGTGGGTTCCGGGTCCGCCGCACGGCTTGCCCTGCCGGACGGTGGACGAGAGGGGTTCGGTCAGCGCGGGAAGGAATCGTTCCGGGTGCTTCCGGGCTTGTCCGGGCGCGGCCGGAGGAGCGTGCGGCGTCGCTCGGCATAAGCGGCGACTTTCCCGGTGCGCAGGAACGTGGTTTCGAGCGGGTTCTCCTGGACCTGCCACATGCCGCTGCCTTCGTCGCCGTGCGGCCGGAAGTCAACGATGAGCTTCAGGTCCGCCAGGGTGGCTAGGGCGATGTGCGCCTGCTGCTCGGCGCGCGGGAGCTGTTCGAACTTCAGCTGGTTCAGGTCGGCCACGAAGAACCGCAGTCCGTTCTTGAAGAGGTCTTCGGAGCTGAGGTTGAGCCGCTCTGCGCACAGCAGCAGGTCGGCCAGAAAGCGGGCGATGACCTCGGTCACGTCTGAGGGGGCCAGGGCCGCGAGTTCCTCTTCGTCGACGAACCTGCCGAAGTCGAAGATCTCGAATTCCCCGCGCAGTTCCCAGATGCGGTGCTGCAGCAGGTCGAAGTTGTTGAAGCTGCGGCGGGTCCAGTAGTGCAGGACGTCGCCGAACAGGGTGGTGACGGCGGTCTCCGCCTCGCTGCGGAAGGCAGGGCTGGTGCGGAGCACGTCCCACCCGGCCGTCCACTGGTCTCGGCCGTAGACCAGGACGGCGCGCATGCCGCGGACGGCGGGGTCCTGGTTGAAGACGCTGCCGACACACGAGGTGTCGAGGTATTCCCACACGGCGGCTTCGCCGCGGTTGGTGAGGGTCTTGATGCGGGACGCGGTGTCCATGCTCCGTTGCCTTTCGAGTGAGGCCGGACGGCAGTCCGCCGGCTGGAGGAAACGGTGAGCCGAGACCGGGACGCGGGCGGGCGCGTGTCCGCGCCCCGGACTCAAGCGAGGGGGTCAGAACCCGGGGAGGTGGGCGTGCGCGTTGTCGCGGATCCACGACGCGGCGAACTTCGCGCAGTCGGCGGACTCCTCGGCGATGTTCCCCGGCACGTGGGAACCGCTGTAGAGCGTGCGGATCTGGTCGCCGTCGGCGTTGTGCAGGGTGACCGTCCACGGTTCCTCGTGGGCGTCGATCGGCCGATCGGCACTTTCGCCGGACTGAACGAACAGGCGGGGGCCGGTGTGGACGTCCTCGCCGGTGGCGGTGGTGTCGAGCGGGATCACGCAGTAGGTGATGCCGCACTCCCACATGGGGGACGACGGCACGCCGTAGGCGCCGAGGGCGGCGTGCAGCACATCGCCCTCGGTCGGCGCGGGTTCGTCGACAGGGCGGAGCTCGATGTAGCTGCCGGGCCGAGCCACGGTGTAGGTGCACGATGCATCGAGGAGGATCCGCGCAGAGGGAACCTTCTGCCACTGGCCGAGGACGAATTCGACTCGGTCGGCCGACAGTGGGGCGGGGTGATCGATCGCGTCGCCGTCGTGGGAACTGGCATACGCCGCGGTGTAGTTGACGGCGTGCGCGACGGGATTGGCCGGAGCGATCACGGTGCCTCGCTCGGGTACGGGGTGCACCGCGCGGTGTGCCGCGCCGAGGGCCCGCCGGTGGGCGGCGGCAACGACCTCGTAGGCGGCCGTCAGGGCTTCCTCCTCCCGGAGGGCCTGCTCACGGACCGTCCGCTGAGCGTCAGCGGCTTCGATCCACTTGCTGCTGAAGTCGGCAGGAAGAAGCCGCTGTTCGGAACGGAACTGAAGGAGGCTGCCGTCCGTCTTGCTGATCTGTCGCCTGTGCCTCGCTGCCGCTCTCCGGCGGAGCGCCAGGACGGCCGTGGTCAGATCCAGCTGATGACGCGCGGCTGTGGCTTGCTCGCGGGCGGCGGTGCGCATCGCGTGTGTCTGCATGGGTGCTCTTTCGCGTGGGTGGGTTCGGCTCCGGTGCGCGGCTTTGCCCTGCCGCGCACCGGAGGAGTACAGGGGTGGGACGTCAGTCGAGAGCGTCGGCCAGGAAGTCGAGGAGAGTCCGCAGCGAGTGCTGTACGTCTCCGTCCCCGGCCACCTCCTCGCCCGTCAGAGAGGTGAAGAGGGTCCTCAGCGAGAGGCCCAGGCCCTCAGCTCCGGTTGCCACCCACACGTAGGAGAGAAGGTCGGCGCAGATCTCTCCAGCCATTTCGGGGGCGTAGGTGGCGTTGAACGTCTCCCAGCCGTCGGGCGCGTCGGCCCAGCCTGGTGCGATGACGTTGCCCTCGCGGTCGATCTTCGTGCCGTCCTCGCCGACCCAGCGGAGGGCGTAGGCCAGGTGGGCGTGCCCCCGCTCCGGCGGCGTCGACTTGATGAGTTCTGCGTAGTCGGTAGGCGCCTTGATGCCGAGAGGCCCTGTGAAGTCCATGGATGGGCTGCCTTTCACGGTTGTGGGTTCGGTGCCGGAGCGCGGTTTGCCCTTCCGCGCTCCGGCTGGGAATCGAGACGGTCGGCTCACGCGGCCTGACGAAGGTGAGAGGCTGCATCCGGAGCCGTTGACCCCGTGTCGATATAGGTAAATCTATCTTTCGGGTGGGTGGGGGTCAACGGCGTTTCGGGTCACCGGCCCCCCGAACTGCCGGGTTCGTGGATGAATTCCCGGGTAGCCGCCCTGCCGGAGTGAGCCAGGGCGTGATGTGGCCGGGGCGTATCCCTTGGTCCGGTCAGCTGCGGGCGAGTTCGACGATCTGCTTCAGGGTCAGGTTCTTCTTGAACGGCTTGCCCAGACGCTGCTCCGCCCCGGCCCACTCCGCGAAGATCTCGCGGTTGATCCGCGCGGACGCGATCAGGTCGGCCCGCTTAGCCAGCGGGCACGCTCGGCAGCTGAGCCGCCCCACGTGCTCGTAGGCAGGATGCCACGGGATGCCGTGCTCGCGATGGGCCTTCCAGACTTCGTCCGTCTTAAGGTGGTGGACCGGCAGCCAGGTCGTGACGTCGCGCAGCGTCTTCGCGGTCATACGGTGCTGCTCGATGACCGGCTGCTGGCGGAGAGCAATATCCGATCCTGTCGAATGGTCTTGGCGCGGAGATACGGACAGTGAGCGACCACGCCTGGGCCTTGGCGGTAGCAGGTCAGACTGCTCCGGAGAGACCACCTGCGTCGGCGATGGCCCTGAGGTCATTCGTCCAGGGCGAGCCGACCATCAGGTCATTGAACGCGACCATGCCGAAGAACAAGAAGAAAAAGGCGACGTAGGGCGAAGCCTCCATCGGGTCGCCCTCGATGTCGTACTTCGGGCTGTCGAACAGCTCGATGGCTTCGTCCGAGTCCCGGTAGAAGGATCCAGCTACCGTGAGAGTGGCGTGCGAGAGCTGCGTCTCGCTAAGCCAGGACTGAAGCAGCCCGCCCCCAAGGCGGTCAAGAAGCTTGCTCATATTGCTGTATTGATTGGTCGAATTCCCGGGGATCTCAGCATCTCGAACGGCGTTTGCGGCCTCCTCGTCGTACTGGTAGCCGGCCGCGTCCGCCGCCTCGCGAAGACCGGCGTGCTTGTACTGGAACGCCTTATTCATGGATTCGACCGCATCATCGCCGTCGCGGACGAGCCACTGGAGGTGGGCGACGTACTCAACCATCAGGCGCCGATTGGGCGCCGCCTCATGTCCGAGCCCCTTGCTGTGCAGGGTGACGACAGCGGCCGCCTGCCGGTGGAGGGCTGCCACCAGCCCCCAGCCGACGAGAAACGGGCGGCGGTCTTCGGGGGCGGGGGCATAGTCGGAAGCGCCCTTTGTGATGAGCTCCGTCAGAGCCGTGAGGCCAGGAATGGCCAACCTGTTGAACGCATCAGTGTCGATGGGCATGCGCAGATCGTCCCGCATGGCCCGACTCGTCTCCTAGGGAATTTCGAAGCTGCTGATCTCGGGCCCTATTCGGGCTCGGTCGGGGCATGGGCCGCTTTGAGACGGCTGGCGACGTAGCTGGCGCGGTCTCCGCCGTTGAGCTTGTGCCAGTTGTGGGCTGTGCCGTCGGCGAGGCCGAGGAGATCGGCGAGCATTTTCCAGTGGACGGCGCCGACCATGGCGAGCCAGGCGCCGTTGCGGGCCTTGCTGGTGCTGGGGATGCCCAGGCGAGTCAGTCGTCTTTGCAGGGTGCTGGAGGTCACGGGCTGGTCGGGACGGAGGCCGGGAAAGAGGTAGGGCGTCTCGCGTGTCCTGAGTGGTGCGGCCAGTGGGCGTCGTTCGTTGATCAATTGTTGGAGCAGGGCCGAGAGTCGTTGCCGTAGCCAGAGCGGGTCCCTGCCGAGTTGGAGGCCGAGGACGCCGGGCTCCTCCGGGTGGATCAGGACGTGGTTGGTCGTGAGCTGGACCAGGCGGTCGGTTCGCAGTCCGTATTGCAGGACGAGGCAGCCGGCGACGCGGTCGATGATGTGCTCAGAGTCGTCCGTCTCCAGGTGGAGGGCGGTCAGGATCCGATCGGCGTCACTCATGATCGATCGGTCAACGGTCTTGGTCGCGGTGGCGATGGCGACGTTTTGGGGGGTCAAGCCGCAGGTGGCCGCCCAGAGCAGGAACGAGCGGGCGTGGTTCTGGCGGCTGCTGTTGGCGATCAGCCATCGGTCAACGACGGTCTGGGTGACGGCGTCGAGGGTGAGGCCGCGGCGGCGGATGTGGGCGAGCATCGCGCGTGCCGTCTGCAGCTTGCGCCGCAGGTTCTCGCGCTGGAACCGGTTCAGCCCCGACCGTTCGAGACGATGGTGAGCGAGGGGCATGAGATGCCAGCGGGCGTATCGGGCCAGGACGGTTCTGTCGTGCAGGTCCGTCACCTCGTCGAGACACACCTTGACGTCCCGCTTGAACTGGGCGAGTTGCTCCTCGCGTGGCTCCAGCACCTCGGCTAGCACCAGCAGCCCGCGCAGATGGTGAACGGACGATGTCTGCCGCAGAGCATCCAAGGCCTCGTGTGTGCATGCCAAGTCTCCGCTGGCCATCGCCCGGATGAGCTGTCCACCGGGCCGTCGCAGGTAGAGGATCAGGGAGTAGGGGTTGTCGTACTGCTCCAGGACTTCGGCCAGCGGGGCGAGCTGGGACGAGCGATGGCCGCCCGGGCCGGCGAACGTCTCATTGAGCTCCTGCAGGGCCCGGCAGCGGGGACACTGACCGTGCAGAAGTCTTCCCATTGCGCTGCAAGTCGGACAGCGGTAGGAGAAGGTGACTCCAGCGCACTCCGGGCAGATCGGACCCGCTTCCTCCTGGCGGAAGACGGCGGCCAGCTGTCCGCAGCGGTGACAGGCTGCGTGGGTGAAGCGGACCTCGTCGACGCAGGTCAGGCAGACCGGGCCCTCAGGCCAGCGGCGCTCTGCCTTGGCTAGGGTCCCGCAGCGGCTGCAGGGGAGGCTCGCGGCCCCGTAGCACGAGACGCACCGTGGTGTGCCGTCCCAGTTCGGCATCGGCATGGACGGGTTCTGCCCGCAGTCTCCGCAGATAGGGCCAGGACGAGCGTGATGCCAGCAGGACGAGCACCATGGTCCGCGGGCGTCCCGGGCGGTGACCACCTTCCTGATGCCACAGCCGGAGCACGGTTGCGCAAGGTCGCGGCGACGGCATCCGTCGCACCAGGGCTGACCCTCGCCGTCGCGGAAGGCGACCGGCATGCTCCTTCGACAGATGCGACATGTTTCGCGAGGCCGCATTTGCTGGGTGCAGGCACGGCAGACCCCGGTGCTCAAGACGCCGATCTTGCGGCGCTTGCCGCAACGCGGGCAGAGCACCACCGGCGCCCGCCGGTTGTTGCACTTCTCGCAGAGCGGCCCGTCGTCCGCGATCCGGTCGACGGCCCGCATCTCGCCGCAGTCGACGCACTTGCGCCGGGGCCGGTCACCGCGGTGTTCCCGCTGGTAGCAGGCACTGCAGACGGCGCTGCCGTCCTCCTCGCGGACGGTGATCTTGCGGGTAATGCCGCAGCGGGAACACGGCTCGGCGAGTGCCCGCTTGCGGCAGGTTTCGCACCAGGCGCCCTCGTCGGTGTGGGCCGAAGCCACGACCACGCGGCCGCAGACCCAGCAGGGTTCCTTGGGCAAAGTCTTGCGGTGGCAGGAGTAGCACATCCGCCCCGTGGGAGTGTTCTTGGTGGCCTTCAGGGTGCGGCCGCAGACGTGACACGGTCGCGGAACACGGCTTTCACGCTGCAGGCAGCGGCGGCAGACCGGGTGCCCGTCCCGTCGTGCTCCGACTCGTGCGACCCGCCCGCAGACGCAGCACGGCTCGGCCAGATTTCTCGACCGGCAGAGTCGGCACCAGGCCCCCTTCTCGTCCCGGAAGGCCGCAGGCTCCTGGCGTCCGCACTGACAGCAGGTCTCCACCTGCCGGAGCTTGGTGTAGCAGGTGTAGCACAGGCCCTTGGACTTCAGCGCGATCGAGCGATCCTTGCCGCAGCCGTTGCAGACGCCGCGTTCCTTCCGTCCCACCGTCAGCCCTCGGCATCGAAGAAGTCCGCGGACAGCAGGGGCATGTCGGGAACCACGGGCCGCGGGCCCTTCGGCGCCGACTCCTCGATGACTGGTTCCGCTTCGACCTCGACGACCAAGTCCTCGAACTTGCACTCAAGGACCTTGCAGAGGGCGAGGATCAGCTCCACCGGCATCTTCGGCGGCCGGCTGGTCTTCACCAGCCGGTAGATGCTGCTGCGATCCAGATCGAACCCAAACTTCTGCAGCTCAGGCACCAGCTTGGTAGTGCTGTACCAGTTCTTGCGGACAGCCATCAGCTCCTGCAGCCGCCACTCGTAGCGGGGCTGGAGAGCCTCCCGTCCCGCCTTCTCCTGCGGGTTGTCGGCAGCGGGAACCGCGCTCATCACATCTCCTTGGGGCGACCGGCGCCGACGAGTTCGCCAGTTGCCTGATCACTGAAGTCGTCGTCCATTTCCGCCTCGGCGTCCGCCCGGGCGAAGGCGGCCGCCAGCTGGGCTTCCTCGGCTGCGTCCAAGAACTCGCGGACCTTGAGGTTCTTGAAGTCACTGCTGAGCGCGGTGTAAATCGCCGTGGTCGCCGCATGTGAGTGACCGACCTGCTCGGTCACGAACTGACCGTCGTAGCCTGCCTCGATCAACCGGGTCACGTAGGTGTGCCGTAGGCAGTGCGGGCCCAGGCACTCCGCCAGCTCGGCGAGCTCGCGCCAGTGTTGGAACCGTTGGTTGAACGCCCGCTCAGAGATCATCTCCTCACGCTCGGTCGGGAACATCACGCCGTCGTCCGGGCGGTCGAGGTAGAACTGCGGGCGGATGTGTTCCATGTAGAGCCGGACGGTCTGCACCGCCCAGGGCCAGACCGAGATCACCATCCGCCGCTTCGGCGGCTGCCCCGGGCCAGCCGGTTTGCCCCATCGGACGGCCAGGCCTGCGTAGTCCCCGAACTCCGGCAGTTTGGCCTGCCGCCGCCAGTCATGCGTCTCCAGCCGAGCGGCCTCCCGCCGACGCAGGCCCCAGCCATACGTCGTGGTGAACATGGCCAGGTCACGAGCCGCGGCCAGAGCACCCTTGTGCCCTGTCGCCCGCAGCCGCTTGATCTCCGGGTCCATCTGCCCGAAGAGCTTCTTGATCTCCGCCCGTGACAGCGGCCGGTTGCCGCTGGGCTGCCCGATGTACTCCTGCGCGTGCCGAACCGCGTTGAGGTCACGCAAGGCGAAGCCGGCGAACGTGCCGAACGTCTCTATGCAGACCTGCGGCCACTCATACGCCGGATCACTCAGGTAGGTCAGGTAGAGAGCCAGCTCGCCCTGGTAGCCCCGCAGCGTGGAGGTGGCCACCTGTTTCGCCTGCATGGCTGACCAGCGGTCGAACATGGCGTGGTTCCAGGCCGGCTCCCACGGATAGCCGCCGGAGAACGCCTGTACCTGCCGGGCAATGCGCTCACGGGCTCTGATTGTTTCGGGGGCCAGATGGCGGGCCCGCTGGTGGTCACCGAACCCCTGCAGCGTCTTCTCGAAGATCGCTGCCTGCGGCCGCAGCATCGAGACTCCCTCGACAACGTGCAGCCTGGCGACCCCGGGCACGGCGATCACGCCACCAGAACTCCCCCGAGCCATCCATCACCCTCCGTGACCGGCAGCTATCCGCGGCACCCACCGCGTGATGCATCCGCTGCACCACCGATGCACGGAGTACACCAGCCACAGAAGTCATGCAGGCCAGGCCCGACGAGGAATCACTCCTTCGAGGGACCATTCGACGCGGCTCACCACGGGAAGCGGTACCGTCCAGGCAGTTCGCGGTGAACCGGCTGATGCAGCCCGCGCAACATTGCCCAGAGTTCTTGGCGCGGGCCCGGGACTCCTCGGCGCGCATGCCCATCGCGTACCCGGCCCGGATGGGGCGGCCGAGCCGAAGTTCGGCGGCGACCTCGTCGACGTAGTCGCGGCCGACGGCGGTCTTCAGATCCGAGGTACAGAACCTGGCAAAGAAACCTGGAAAGTTGCCGTGGTCCATGATCCGGTCCCACAAGGACGGCCACCGCTGACTGCGGCGGACGACGAACGGCACTCCGTACAGGTCGGCATGGCTGCGGGCCACTTCGAGCGCGCCGGGCCACTCGATCAGGTGCCCGTTCGGCGTACGGCCGAGATCACAGTGCAACACCCTGACTTTGTGCAGCTGGCCTGCCTGGTCGGCCTGCGTGCACACCTCGTGCACGAGGACGCCGCTGTCCTTTCCGCCGCTGTCGCCGACAATCACGACGTCGTTGCGATCCCAGTCGAACCCGGCGGCCGGCGCAGGCAGGGGCGGCGGGGCGAAGAGTTCGAGCTGTGCGCCGCACGCGCTTCCGCAGGGCGGAGGGGTGCTGAGGTTTCGGGGCATGGGTCTCTCCCGGATGGAGGTGTTCGGTGGGGCTGCCCGGGCCCTGGGCAGCGAGGGGGCCAGTCCCGGTTGCCTGGCATCGCCGAGGTGGCGCCTGCCAGGCAGCCGGCTGGATCAGCGCGGCGGGATCTGGGCCGCGTAGGCGGTGATGACCGCGTGCGCCGCCGCCTCGCTGAGGCGCAGGATCTCCAGGTCGCACACGGCGGTCATGTCCGGGCCGGACAGTTCCAGTAGGGCGATCCCCTCCACCTGCCAGCGCCCGGACAATTCCGAGCTGTAGATCGGCGTGTCGGACGCCTCCTCGTCGTAGCCCGGCATCGGGCGGCTGTCGGCCACGCCCAGCAGTCCCGCGGTCTGGCTGTCCAGCCACCGGGCGGCCTCGCCCTTGAAGTCGGTCGGGTCGTGGTAAGCGGCCAACTCGCTGTCCGGGGCGCTGTTGACGGCGGCGAGGACGGTGGGCGCCAGGGTGAGCGGCAGGAGCTTGAATCGGAGGCTGTGCCCGTTGTGGTAGTAGGTGTTGGACCACCTGACGGAGGTGGCGCCGTGGGTGAAGGTGACGTCCAGCCACGGCGGCTCGGTGGGGCGGGAACGGGTCACCTGGGGGCGGATGCCCCGGGTCAGCAGGAGCCGGATCGCCATCAGGGCGGTGCGGGTGTGCTGGACGGTGCGGGCGGTATGGGCGATGCGTTCGCGGGCGTTGTGCCGGGGGTCCGGGAAGACCATGCGGCGCTCCTTCGGCTTGTGGGCGCCGGGCCCGGTTTGCCCTCCGGGCCCGGCTGAAAGGGGAGGTGGGGCCGCGTCCGGGACGGCCCCACGGGGTTTACAGAACGGCGGCCACGCGCTCGCCGAGCCACTGGGCGACGTTGCAGCTCACCGCGTTTCCGGCCTGGACCGTCCGGGCGGCGTCGCTGGTGCCCGTGACGATGTAGCCGGGCGGGAAACGCTGGGCGTTCATCTGCTCGCGCCACTTCAGCATCCGGAAGTAGCAGTCCTCGATACGTGCCGCCTGCCGCAGCAGACCGGCCGAATCGTGCGTGGAAAGGGTGTGCAGCGGCTCGGACGTCGGCTTGGCCTTCGCGCCCTTCCGGTACGGGATGACCAGCCCATGGTGATTGCCACCCGCCATGACCGCGGACAGCGGCCGGTCGATCTTCCGCGCCTTGCCGTGGTTGCGGAGCTCGATGACGAACGGCGGAGCCGCCAGATCCGGCGACGAGGTGGCGTACGGGAAGCTTCCGGGCGGGACGAGCAGCCCTTCCCCGATCTTCGCGCACCTGGACGGAAGCGGGGCCAAGTCCGGCCGGAACGCGCGCCCGTCGTGGCCGCCATGGTTGACGGTCACTAGCGAGGGGGCCTCGGGGAACATCTCCAGCCCTGCCTCAATGCGAGCGATGGTGCTCTCGGCCAGAGGGTCAAGCCCGTGCTCGTGACGGTCGGCGATGCGAACGCCTTCGTCCTCCCAGTTAATGATGGAGGACGCGGGCTGGACGTACGGCTCCACGACCCCGTGGCCGCAGGGGCACGTGTAGTCGTACTGCACGCCGTACTTGCCGACTCCGCTCCTCCGGGGCTTCTGGCCCTTGCGGGCCTTGCGGGGCTTACGCCAGGTCTGCACCGCGTGCACGTCCTCGTCGCAGACCTCGCAGAACGCCAGCGGCGTCGGCTTCACATCCGGGACACGGATTCCAACCTGGGTGAAAACGATGTACAGCCGATCGCGCCACTGCGGAGCGGGGAGATTGAACGCGTCCCCGATGTGTGCCGACGAGACACAGACGATCTGGTAGTTGTAGCCCAACTGCGCCATTCCGGCCAGCCACCAGTCAAACAACTCCCAGTCGGTCGCGAACTCGATGACGTTCTCAACCAATACGGCCTTGTAGCGGTGGAGTTGGACGGCGCGGATGACTTCGAAAGCGGTAGCCCGGGTTCGCTGGAACGCCTTGTCCGGGAGGGCTTTCCATTCCTCGTCATCGACTTGGCCCTTGGTCCGGGGGCGCCCCCCGGCGGGACTTATCTCTGTACAGATGGGGCTCGCCCAAAGAATGTCTGTCTTCGGGAGGCGCCTCATGTCGTAGTACTCCATCTCGGCGCATAGGTGCTCGGCGTCGGGATGATTGGCGGTGTGCGTATCGACCGCGACTTGCCAATGATTGGCGGCGAGTAGGAGTTCGAGACCTGCATTGACCAGTCCCGTACTGGATCCGCCCGCGCCCGCATACATGTCGGTGAATGTGAGGCTCAAATGCTCTTCCTGCGTGTGTGGGTTCCGGGGCGTCGCGACAGGTTCGGCCGGTGGCATGTGAAGCATCATTGCCCGGGCGAACGGCG
>CBFHCJ010000160.1:0-11120 GCA_965654005.1 uncultured Streptomyces sp.
GGCTTGTGGCGCTTTGTGCTGGTCACCACGGAAGGACGTACCCCCTCGGATGAGGTCGGGGAGCGACGGAGTGGAGCCGGGATGAGCGGGCGGGTGTGATCCCCGCCGGTCGACGGCCGCTGCGCACGGGCCGAGAACCGGCCCTCCACTGCTTCTTCCGTGCCGAGACCGCACGGTGGGGCTGGTGCAAAGGGCCTCCCGGGCGGACGGCCCCGAGCCGTCCACTGAGATCCGACACCCGTGGTTCGGGTGTCGACCTGCTTGGCTTATGCCCTCGAACATGCGCCGCCATGCCATGGCATACGAAGGCGCCCCGGCGAACTCCTTATTACTTCTATCCCCCGAAGGGGTGATACCGGCCCCACGTGTGAGTGGCTGTCGGCCCCCTGTGCGGGCCGGTCCCGGCGCCACGTGCGGGTGGGTTCCGGCCGCTGTGACAAGCGGTTCTCTCAGCCGCCGTAGCGACGGTGCCGCGCCGCGTAGTCACGCAGAGCGCGAAGGAAGTCGACCTTGCGGAAGGCCGGCCAGAAGACCTCACAGAAGTAGTACTCCGAGTGGGCGGTCTGCCACAGCATGAAACCGGACAGACGCTGCTCGCCACTCGTACGGATCACCAGGTCGGGGTCCGGCTGGGCGCTGGTGTAGAGGTGCTTGCCGATCAGGTCGACGTCGACGGCCTCGGCGAGGTCCTCCATGGAGGTGCCCTTCTCCCGGGCGTCGAGGATCATCGAGCGGACGGCGTCGGCGATCTCCTGGCGGCCGCCGTAGCCGATGGCGACGTTGACCAGTATCCCGCCGTGGTGGGCGGTGGCCTCCTCGGCCTCCTTGAGGACCGTCTGCATCTGCGCGGGCAGCAGGTCGAGCGCGCCCACGTGGTGCACACGCCAGCGGCCGTCGGCCGCGAGGGAGCGGACGACGTCCTCGATGATCCCGAGGAGCGGGACCAGCTCCTCCTTCGGCCGGTCGAAGTTGTCCGTCGACAGCAACCAGAGCGTGACGACCTCGACGTCCGTCTCGTCGCACCAGCCGAGGAACTCCTCGATCTTGTCGGCCCCGGCCCGGTGACCCTGCGCGGTGGTCGAACCCGCCGCCTTCGCCCAGCGCCGGTTGCCGTCCATGATGACGCCGATGTGCTTGGGCACCTGAGCGTGGTCCAGGTGACCTTCCACCCGGCGTGCGTACAACCTGACCAGCAGGCCGCGCAGCTTGTCGCGCAGGTTCACGTGATTGTCAGCCCCTCCGTGCGGATCAGACAGGTGCGGACGTGCGCGATCCCCGTCAGATGGCGGTCCCCGGAGGCGAAGCCTACCCCTGGAGGGCCACGGCTCCGCCCAGGGGGCTCAGCGCCCTGCCTCAGGTTCGTACACGTGAACGGGGGCTGTTCGGCGCGGTATTGCGGGTCGGCGTGAGGTCGGACTGGGCCCGGCGTGGGCGGCCTCCCGGGGTTCGCCGTCCTGGGGGCGGTCGCGCATGGATTACCACAGGGCTGGATTGATCAAGAGAAAATCGGGCCGGTCCGTGGGGGGGAGACGGACCGGCCCGAGGGGGGGTTTCCACCATAACCCTTCGTAAGGGCCGATGCGTGCATCAGCACGCCACAACTACTCTCCGAAGTCACCCGACGACGCGGCGGTGGCCCCGGAAACGTTCATTCTGGGCCGGATCATGGCTCCATCACGGCGAATTCCAAGGTAATCCGGCTGAATCCTGAGGTATCCAAGGGATTTGCGCACCCTGGGCGGGACAGATGGCGACATGCCCCGATGTACTCCCGGCGGGTGAACGGCGCAGAAACGTCCACTTGACGCCGTCGCTAACTTCGCAGCCATGGCCACATTCACGACTGCGGGGACGCCCGGCCCGGTGCCACTGGAGGTCGCCCGGTCGGCGGGCGCCCGGCGGCGCGGACTGCTCGGGCGCGGCGGGATCGAGGGCGCGCTGCTGCTGAGCCCGGCGAGCGCGGTGCACACCCTGGGGATGCTGTTCGCGATCGACGTCGCCTACCTCGACCGGAAAATGCGGGTGATCTCGGTACGGACGATGCGGCAGGGGCGGATCGGCCTGCCACGCCCACGTGCGCGCCACGTACTGGAGGCGGAGGCCGGAACGATGGAGCGATGGGGGCTGCGACGCGGCGTGCGGATCGCCGTCCAGGACACCTGACCGGCGGGTCCTCCGCGAGCCGCGCGATCGCGTGTAGCCGCTCCGGGGGAACCTGGGGCCGGTACAGCACCGAGTCCAGTCACGCAACCTTCCTACCCAGCGCGCCCGGCCCGGACGACAGGTTTACCGGCCGCCGCCCGTCTCGGGGCGCTCGTAGTGCAGCAGGACGACACCGTTGCCGAACCGACGGGAGTCGACCAGCCGGAGTTTCGTGAGCGCGTAGGCCTGGGCTTCGGCTTCGGCCTCGGATTCGGCTTCGGGAAAGAGCCGCTTGCCACGGCCGAGGAGGACCGGATGGACGTACACCCGGAACTCGTCGACGAGATCGTGCCGCAGGAACTCGGCGGCGAGATCGGCGCCGCCGAGCGCGAGGTCACCGCCGTCCTGCGCCTTGAGCGCGAGGATGTCGTCGACGACGACGTCCCGGACGATGGTGGTGTGCCAGTCGGCGTGCTGCAGGGTCCGGGAGAACACGACCTTCGGCATGTTCCGCCAGATCCGCGCGAACTCGACCATGGGCCCGGCGAGGTGCGGATCGGCGTCGGCGGTGGGCCAGAAGTCGGCCATGAGCCGGTAGGTCACGCGCCCGTTGAGGAAGGCACCCATGTCCTTGAGCACGTCGTTGAAGTGCTGGTGCAGCTCGTCGTCGACCTGGTGCCAGTCGATCTCGCGGTTGGGGCCCTCGATGAAACCGTCGAGGGACACCGACATCATCAGGACGATCTTCCTCATCGCACACCTCGCCGACGTCCGTCCCACCCTCCGTCGCTCACGGTACTCACGCGGAGCCGCCCAGGACCTCGTTGCCACGCCCATCACCACGGAAGGACGTCCGGTGAAGCCCGACCACTGGCCGCACCGCACTGTGGCCTCACGCTCCCCCGCCGCTCCGACAAGTGCGGCGGTCGAGAGCCGTGCGTAGCCGCAGGCGATCGCCACCGACACCCGCCGATCGACAACCACCCGCTCGCTCCGGCCGCCTTGCTCCTGCCCGGCCTCGTCCGACGCGACCAGGAGTCAGCTACGGGGCGTCAGCGCCAGACGCATCTGCGCCGGCGTCGGACGTTCCCGAGGACGGCGACTGCCCCCTCGGGAATGACACCTCCACCCGGCGGTTCTTGCGGCGGCCCTCCTCCGTGGAGTTGTCGGCGATCGGGTAGTCCTCGCTGTAGCCGCGCACCTCGAAGGTGACATTCCCGCCGAGGTGCCCGGCCAGCTCGTCATGGACGGCCTCCGCGCGCTGCTTGGACAGGACCAGGCCGTGGGCGTACGTGCCGAGGTTGTCGGTGAAGCCGAAGACGCGGACGTCCGTGGCGTTCTGCTTCTTGATCTCGTCCGCGATGGCGTCGATACGGGAGCGGGCCTCCGGGTTCAGCTTGGCGCTGTCCTTGGAGAACAGCACCTCCGCCTGCAGCGCGAACGTGACGTTCTCATTGGTGTCCTCGCGCCGCTCCTCACCACCGAGGTCCTCCACCACGGACTCGATGTCCAGCACCTTGGCAGGCGCGAGGGTGGCCCCGTCGGCGAGCTTCAGGCCCGGGCTTTGGGGGTCGACGGAGGGGGGTGGGGAGGTGGTGACGGTGCCGGGGGGTGCGCTGGGGGTGTCGTCGGCGGTGGCCGGCGGGGCGCCGACGAGGGTGAGGAGGGTGAGGGCCATGAGGGCGGTGGCGGTGCGGGGAGTGAAGGCCATGGGTGACCTCATCCCTCGGAGATCTGGATGGAGGCGGGGGACATGGCGCCGACCTGGAAGTCGACCTGGTCGGTGCCTTCTGGCGGGGCGGGGAACTGGGCGAACCACTGGGCAGTGGCGCCGTCCTTGACGCCTCCGCTGAACTGCGTGCAGAGGCAGCGGCCCGAAGTGTCCCGGAGAATCAGATACTTCTTCTTGCCCTTCTGGTCGATCAGGCCGGCGCCCGCGATGGACCCACCGTTCCTGGCCAGCTCCTGCTCGTCGCCTCGCCAGTCCCCCCCGACCCACACGGTGCCCGTATTGTTCGTGACCGTCCCCTCGACGGTCACGAAACCGCCGCTTTCACGCTTGGCCGAGGTAACAGTCAGCGTCAGTCCGTTCTCTCCCTTGACCTCGGCGAGCACTGCGTCCGACTGGGGGGACTGCGACTGCTTCTGACCGCTGGTACCGCTCTGGGCGGGAGCAGAGGAAGCCGCCGTTTCCTTGTCCGGATTTCCGCCACCTCCCCCACCGCAACCGGCCACCGTGAGGAGCAGCCCAGTCGTGATCGCGACCACGCTCAACGCCTTGCGGCCCTTCATGGTGTGCCGAACGTCCATCGGTACGGCTTCCTTTCACTCGGCCAGATGCACAGAGAACAGCACGGACGCGTCAGGAAGGTCGCCCGACTGGAAATCGTGGGGGTCGATGTCGACGAGTTGCCCGCCGCAGTTCAGCTGCACCGGCTTCTTCGGGTCGGCGTCCTGGCCGAAGGAGCAGCGCGGTTGGATGACCGCGGTGGCCTCGGCCTTGGCGTGCCTGGTCTCAGTGCCCGGGATGATGGAGTTGCCGACCGTGTAACGCGTCTCGATGGTCACCCGGTATCCGGGATAGCCGTTCACCGTCGCGGGAACAGCCCCGCCCTGCACGGTCGCGTCGTTCTGTCCGGCGAGCCGCTCAGCCGCAGCCGTGGCTCCAGTTCCCTGGAACAGGTCTCCCTTGAGCCAGTCCAGCCAGTGGTCGTCATGGCCGATGGCATCCTGCAGGCCGGTCATCAGCTCGTCGCGCGAATCCTGTGCCGCCGCCAACGCAGCAGCGTCCGCCGCGGACTGAGCTCCATTGCGGGCGGACGCTGCCTGAGCGAAGGCGAAGAACGCGAACGCTGCGAACAGCAGGATCCCCGTCAGCCAGATGTAGAGGGGGAGCGTCTGTCCACGGTCATTGAGCCTGTGCGGGCCTGTCAGCCGCCGGTGACGTTGTTCACGGCGGTCAGAATTGCTTGCGAGATGATGCTGTCCAGCCCCAGGCCGTGCACCATCGTGAAGATGGCCGCAACGATGATCATCAAGCCCGCATACTCCACGAACCCTGCCCCGGCATCCTGCCCCTGCCCGCGCATCCGGGACACCACGGTCCGCCTCCACACGCCCGACCTGCTCCTCGTTCTCGAGATCACGGCCCCTGACCTCCCACCCGATACGACCGACACCAACCCGTGCACGGTACGTGAATTCACCCTCACTCCGAGTGGGCCCAGGGACCCAACTTCCCCCCGCCCGTGAGGTCACCGCCCCCACCCCTCCTCCGCCGTCCCCAGCCAATAGGCGATCGCTTCGCTCCGCGACGAACTGTGCAGCTTTGCGAAGATGCGGTTGATGTGGTTCTTCACCGTCTTCTCGCTGATGAAGCAGGCGGCGGCGATCCGCCGGTTGTTCATGCCGGACGCGATGAGATCCATGACCTCCACCTCCCTTGAACTCAGGCCGAAGTCCAGCCACCCCGCGGCGCGGCGCCTGACGCTCCCCGGACGCGTCGGCCGAGTCTTCGACGACTGTGCCATAACCAGTTGCATCTGCGAAGAGTTTTCACTCGGTTCATAGGAAAAGCCGAGTGAAGACGAGACAGTCGGCCGCCCCTCCCTCATCTGCCGTACCGCCGCGATCAGCTCGGCCGCCGTGAACTCCCCGTGCACCAGATACCCGGAGGCCCCGCGGCGCAGCGCCTCCGTCACCACCTCGGGTTCCTGGCTGTACGTCAGCATCATCACGGGGGCCGCGCGGACCAGTTCGGGCAGTGCCGTCAGGCCGTCCGTGCCGGGCATGCGGACGTCCAGGAGGACGACGTCCGGGCGGTGCAGGGAGGCGTACATGAGCGCCTGCGCGCCGTCCACCGCCTCCGCCACCACCTCGATGTCGTGGTGGACGGAGAGCAGGGCGGTCAGGCCCGCCCTTACGACCGGGTTGTCGTCGGCCACGAGGACGCGCAGGGGCTGCGGGCCGGGAAGTGCCTGGTCAGACATGTGCGGCCTCCTCTTGGGGGGTGGGGGTAGCCGTCGTCGGGGTGGGGACGTGCAGGTGGATCTCGGCGCCGCCCAGCGGTGAGCGGCGCAGGCGGAGGCAGCCGCCCAGGGACGCGGCGCGTTCCGTCATGCCCAGCAGGCCGAAGTGACCGGTTTTCGCCAGGTCTTCGCGTCCAGTGGCCGGTGGTAGGCCGACACCGTTGTCTCCGATGCGTACGCCGAAGGCGGAGTCCTCGACCGCGGTGAGTTCGATCCGTACGTGGGTCGCGTGGGCGTGGCGGTGGGTGTTCTCCAGTGCTTCCGAGA
Organism: uncultured Streptomyces sp.; assembly: GCA_965654005.1. Classification (GTDB taxonomy): domain Bacteria; phylum Actinomycetota; class Actinomycetes; order Streptomycetales; family Streptomycetaceae; genus Streptomyces. Next base: position 6,438 of record CBFHCJ010000160.1, read on the forward strand.
CGATCGCCAGGATGTGCTGTGCCGTTGCGCAGGGGAGGAACAGCGGACCTTCCGGTCCTTCCAGTTCCACCTCCGTCTCCAGACCGGTGCGCATCGCGAACTCCCTGCTGAGAACGGCTAGTTCGGCCGCCACGTCCAGACTCGCCGTCGTGAGGTCCGTACGGCGGCGCAGGTCCGACAACAGATCGCGGGACTCCGCCGCCGCCCTGCGTGCCGCGTCGGCCACCAGGGTCGCCTGGCGCTTGAGCGTCCCGGGGTCGCTGTGGTCCGCCGAGGCCGCGAGGGCCTCCGCCGCGAGAGCCAGGCCGTGCAGCGTCTTGGTCACCGAGTCGTGCATCTCGCGGGCGAGGCGTGCGCGTTCGAAGTCCACGGCCTCCGCCGCCGCCAGGCGGGAGTTGGCCTCCGACAGCGCCTCGCTCGCCGCGCCGAAGCGGAACATCAGATTGCGCAGGGTCACACCGATGATGCCCGCGGCGACGCAGAAACCGGCGATGAGGAGGGTGCTGACGCCGGCGCCGGGGCGGTGCTCCCAGGCCCGTAACACCGAGAGGAAGACGGCCAGTTGGAGGCCGGTGAAGACGCCGGCGCCGCGCCAGCCGTACAGGAGGCCGGAGAGCAGAGGGGTGCAGACCGTCGCGTACGCCAGCGGGGAGGCGGGAGACGCCGTGAAGAGGAGAGTGGCGACGAAGAGCAGGTCCAGCGCCAGCAGGGTGGGGTGCGCGAGGAGGCGGGGGCCCACGCGGTCCCAGTCTCGGAGCAGGGCGTACGACGTCATCACGCCGAGGACGGCCGCGGCGAGTACGGCGTAGCGGAGCGCGCCCTGCGAGGTGTTGGCCAGCGCGAACGGGGCGCCGATCACGACCATGGCGAGGCGTACGGCGACGGTCTGGCGGCACAGCGCCTGGAGCGCGCTCAACTGGAGGCGGACGCTTGCCGGGGGCGGGGCGTCGTCCTCCAGGTACCCGGGTGTGGGGCGACCGGCACGGCTGCTCATCATCGGCCCAGGATCGATCCGAAGTTCGTCCCCGAGCCCAGGAACATTCCCGTGGCGATCAGGATCATCGTCGCCGGAAGCATGAAGACCAGGGTGACCAGCGTGGCCTTGGGGATCGTCTTGGCCGCGCGGCGGCGCGCGTTCTGGGCGTCCGTGCGGCGCATGTCCGTGGCCAGCTGGATCAGGGTCTCCGCGATCGGGGAGCCCAGCTCCTCGCCTTGCTGCAACGCCGAGACGAACTGGGAGACCTGCTCGGAGGAGTTGCGCTTGCGGAGTTCGTCGAAGGCCTGACGGCGGCTGACACCCATGTCCATCTGGCGCAGGGTGATGCGCAGTTCGTCGGCCCAGGGGCCCGCGTACCTCTCCGCGACGCGGTCCAGCGCCTGGCGGAAGCCGAGGCCCGCCGAGACGACGACCGCGAGGACGTCCAGGAAGTCCGGCAGTGTGCGGTCGATGACCTCCTTGCGTTCGCGGATGGCCTGCCAGATCAGGGCATCCGCGGCGAGCAGGCCGAAGACGAAGGTGGCCAGCGCGAGCAGCGGATGACCGTTGGTGAGGAAGATCAGGCCCATCAGGACGCCGAAGACTCCGTAGACCGCGCGGCGGGCCGCGTAGCGGTTCAGCGTGAGACCGCCGGGGTTGCCCGCCATGTCGATGCGGCGGCGCTTGGCCTCGACGCCGCGCGGACCCATCAGACGCAGGACCAGCGGCGCGAGGCGGATGCCCAGGCGGTCGACCGCCGAGCCCGCCTTGGAGACCCGGGTGGAGCCCACTTCCAGGGCGAGCGCCAGGTCACTCGGCAGTTTGGCGTCCGCGCGGATCATACGGATGCCGAGCAGGACTCCGGCGACCGAGACCGCCATCAGCAGGGCGAGGAGCAACGGCAGCATGGCGACCTCTCCCTCACACTTCGATCTTGCCGAGGCGGCGGATGACGAAGAAGCCGACCGTGTAGAGGGCGAGGGAGAGGAGGACCAGCCCTTGGCCGAGTGGTGAGCCGGTCACACGTGCCAGCGCGCCCTCGTTCGAGAAGTTGATCAGCACCAGCGAACCCAGGCCGAGCATCGGCACCGTGAACGCCGTCGCGTTGACCTCGGAGAGCATCGTGCGGACCTCGCGCCGCGTCTCCTTGCGGTCCTCCAGGGTCTGTGTGAGGTTGCGCAGCGAGTTCACCACCGAGCCGCCCGCCTTGTTGGACAGCACCAACGTGGTGACCAGGACTATCAGCTCGCGGGACGGGAGGCGTTCGGCGAGTTCACCGAGGGCGTCCTCGACCGAGCGGCCCAGCGTCAACTGGTCGGCGACTCGGGCCAGTTCCTCACCGGCGGGAGCCTCCAGCTCCTCCGCCGCCATGGCCAGGGCGGTGCGCAGGGCGAGCCCGGCGGCCGTGGCGTTGGCCAGCAGGCGGGCCACGTCCGGGAGTTGGTTGATGAAGGCCTCGATGCGTTTCTGCCGCTGCCAGTTGAGGAAGATGACCGCGCTCCACACGCCGACCAGCGCCGCGATCGGCCCGAAGAACGGGGCCAGGGTCGCCGCCGCGATCAGCCACAGCGCGACGACGGCGGCGGTGACGTATGTGAAGAACTCCCCCGCCGTCAGGTCCAGTCCGGTCGCCGACAGGCGCAGCTGGATGGTGCGGCCCAGGCGGGTGCGGCGCAGTCGGCGGTCGATGCCGGTGAAGCGCCGGACACGGCCCGCCGCCGTACGGATCGGGCCCACGGCGGCACCGGAGAGCCGGTCGACAAGCGCCCGGCGCTGGGCGCGGCCGGAGGCGTACCAGTGCACCCCCGCGACGGCGAGTGTGCCCGTGAGGACGGTGGCGCCGAGGGCGAGGAGAGCGGGGTCGTTCATGGCCGGCTCCTGAGGTGAGCGGGGTCGTTCATCGCCGGCTCCTGAGGTGAGCGGGGATCATCCGAGGGCCTGCCTCGTATTGACCACGTCGATCGCCTCCGCGACGCCGAAGGCCGGCGGCAGCGGTTCGTTCGCGACGTACAGCTTCTCCGCGACGGGCCGGGGCAGCGGGAGGTGCTCGAAGTGGCCGCGGACGACCCGGTCGGCGCCGAGGGGCTGGGCGACGAATCGGGACACGGTGGCGATGCGGAACTGCTCCCGGCCGTGCGACACGACGAGCGCGATCTCCACGACCTTGCGGGAGCCGTCGGCGTGCCGGGCGAGCTGGACGACCACGTCCACCGCCGAGTTGATCTGGTCCTTGAGCGCCTCGAAGGGGATCATCACCTCGGACATCGAGCCGAGGGTCTGCAGTCGCATCAGCGCGTCCTCGGCCGAGTTGGCGTGGACGGTGGCGAGCGAGCCGTCGTGGCCCGTCGACATCGCCTGGAGCATGTCGAGGGTCTCGCCGCCGCGGACCTCACCGACGATGATGCGGTCGGGGCGCATCCGGAGGCTGTTGCGGACCAGGTCGCGAATGGTGATCTGCCCCTTGCCCTCGACGTTCGGCGGGCGGGACTCCAGCCTGATCACATGCTCCTGCTGGAGCTGGAGTTCAGCGGAGTCCTCGATGGTGATGATGCGCTCGTACGACGGGATCAGCCCGGAGAGGGCGTTCAGCAGGGTCGTCTTCCCGGAGCCCGTACCGCCGCTGACGATGAGGTTGAAGCGGGCGCGGACGAAGGCGGCGAGCAACATCAGCATCTGCTCGTCGAGCGAGCCGAGGCCGATGAGCTCGGGGAGCGTGTACGCGCGCGGGAAGCGGCGGATCGTGAGGGTGGGCCCGGTCAGGGCGAGCGGCGGGATGATGACGTTGACGCGTTCGCCGGTGGGGAGGCGGGCGTCGACCATGGGGTTGGACTCGTCGACGCGGCGGTTGACCGTCGAGACGATCCGTTCGATGGTCTGCATCAGCTGTTCGGTGGAGGCGAAGCGGAGCGGGAGCTGTTCCACGCGGCCCGCCCGCTCGACGAAGATCGAGTCGGGGCCGTTCACCATGATTTCGGTGATCGACGCGTCGGCGAGGAGCGGTTCGAGGACGCCGAGGCCGAGGGCCTCGTCGACGACCCGGCGGATCAACTGGGAGCGTTCGGCGGAGGAGAGGACCGGGCCCTCGCGGCTGATGATGTGGCCGAGTACGCGCTCCAGACGGACCCGGCGTTCGGCGGTCGCGAGGCTCGACATCTCGGCGAGGTCGATCTCTTCGAGGAGCTTGGCGCGGTAGACCGCGACGAGGTGTCCGTCCTCGCGGGCGGCTCCGCCGTCGTCGGGGGCGGCGATACGGGAGCGGAGGCTCATCTCTGTCGTCAGCTCCTCTCCGGGGTGAAGGGGTCGGGGTCGTTGGGCATGGTCGCGTGGCGGGTCACGGTCCAGCCGCCGAAGAGGGGGATCACGGCGGGGACGCGGACGGTGACGGTGGCGGTGGTGGTGTCGGAACCCTTGGGGGCATCGACACTGGGGTCGAGCCAGCCGCTGACGGCCGCCGTACCCGCCGCCGCCCCGTCGCCGTTCTGGGAGGCGACACGTGCGGCGGCTCGGGCGGCGGTTCCTGCCTGGTCGATGCCGTAACCGATGAGGCCGAGTTGGATGGCGGCCATGCCGATGACGAGGAGGATGGGCAGGAAGCCGGCGAACTCGAGCATGGACACGCCCCGGTCGTTCCAGCGACGGGTTCGGCGTCCGTTCCAGCGACGGGTTCGGCGTCGCGGCCGCGTCGGGCGCAACCCCGGACGGTAACT
>CBFHCJ010000161.1:0-11087 GCA_965654005.1 uncultured Streptomyces sp.
GACGAGTTCTCCGAACTCCTCACCGCCAAGCCGGACTTCATCGACATGTTCATCCAGATCGGCCGTATCGGCCGTTCGCTGGGTGTGCACCTGCTGCTGGCGTCGCAGCGCCTGGAGGAGGGCAAGCTGCGCGGCCTGGACACGTATCTCTCGTACCGGATCGGTCTGCGCACCTTCTCCGCCGCCGAGTCCCGTACGGCGATCGGCGTCCCGGACGCCTACCACCTGCCGTCCATCCCCGGCTCCGGCTACCTGCGCTACGACACCGACACCATGGTCCGCTTCAAGGCGGCGTATGTGTCGGGGGCGTACCACGGTGAGGGCCCCTCCCGGGTGAACCGCTCGACCCAGCTGCGGCCCGCGCTGTTCACGGCGGAGCACGTGGCACTGCCCCCGCAGCCGGTGATCGAGGAGCCGGAGACGGACAACCGGGTGGACGACGCGCTCGCCGACACCGTCCTGGACGTCATCGTCGGCAAGATGGTCAACCAGGGACCGCCCGCCCACCAGGTGTGGCTGCCCCCGCTCGACGAGGCACCCTCGCTGGAACAGCTCCTCCCCCAGCTCGCCGTCACCCAGAACCGCGGCCTGACCGCGCCCGAGTACACGGCGCTCGGCCGGCTCAACGTGCCGGTCGGCCTGGTGGACAAGCCGTTCGAGCAGCGGCGCGACGTGCTGTACCGGGACTTCTCGGGCGGTGCGGGTCACGGTCTGTTCATCGGTGGTCCGCAGTCCGGCAAGTCGACGCTGCTGCGCTCGCTCATCGCCTCGTTCGCCCTCACCCACACCCCTTCCGAAGTGCAGTTCTACTGCCTGGACTTCGGCGGTGGCGGTCTGATCGCGATGGAGGACCTGGCGCACGTCGGCGGGGTCGCCAACCGTCTCGACGCCGAGAAGGTGCGCCGTACGGTCAGCGAGGTCGAGGGCATCCTCAACGCCCGCGAGGAGTACTTCCGCACCAACAACATCGACTCGGTGCAGACCTACCGTCAGCGGCGGGCCGCCGGGCATCTGCCCGACCAGCCATGGGGCGACGTCTTCCTCGTCATCGACGGCTGGGCCACCTTCAAGACGGACTACGAGCTGCTCGAACCGACCGTCACCGAGATCGCGACGCGCGGCCTCGGCTTCGGTGTGCACGTGATCCTGTCCGCGAGCCGCTACACCGAGGTGCGGCCCGCGCTCAAGGACATGCTGCAGAACCGCATCGAGCTGCGGCTCGGTGACCCGACCGAGTCGGAGATCGACCGCAAGGTCGCGCAGAACGTCCCCGCGAGCGTGCCGGGCCGCGGTCTGACTCAGGACAAGCTGCACTTCATGACCGCGCTGCCGCGGGTCGACGGCTCCTCGTCGACCGAGGACCTGTCCGAGGCGACGTCGATCCTCATCCGCGGCGTCAACGACAACTGGCAGGGCGACCACGCTCCGGCCGTACGGCTGCTGCCCACCATGCTTGCGGCGGACCGGCTGCCCAAGGGCTTCGAGCACCCGGACCGCGGTGTCGCCATCGGCATCGACGAGTCGTCGCTCTCGCCCGTCTTCGTCGACTTCGAGACGGACCCGCACTTCATCGTGTTCGGTGAGAGCGAGTCCGGTAAGTCCGCCGTGCTCAGGCTGCTCATCAAGCAGATCACCGAGCGATACACGCCGGACCAGGCGAAGATCGTCATGGGTGACTACCGGCGCGCCCACCTGGAGGGTGTGCCCGACTCGCATCTGTCGCGGTACTGCGCGTCGGCGCCCGCGCTGACGGAGACGCTGGAAGGTCTGGCCGGCTCGATGCACCGTCGTATGCCGGGTCCGGACGTCACGCCCGAGCAGCTGCGCAACCGCAGCTGGTACAGCAGCCCGGACGCGTTCGTCATCATCGACGACTACGACCTGGTGGCGACGGGCATGAACCCGCTGTCCCCGCTCCTGGAGTACCTGCCCTTCGCCCGTGACGTCGGTCTGCGCATCATCATCGCGCGCTCCTCGGGCGGTGCGAGCCGGTCGCTGTACGAGCCGGTGATGCAGCGCATGCGCGAACTCGGCGCCCAGGGCATCGTGCTGTCCGGCGACCGGTCGGAGGGCCAGCTGCTCGGCAACATCACGGCGTCGCAACTGCCGCCCGGACGCGGGTACTTCCACACGCGGCGACGCGGTGGGCAGCTCATTCAGACGGGGTGGCTGCCGGCTCGGTTCTGAGGTTCGGCTGCTGCAACGCGCAGGGGCGGTACCCGAGTGGGTACCGCCCCCTTCTGTCGGTGCGGGCCGCTAAGGTGGTGTTGCGACGGAAAAGCCGAGCCAGGGGGCAGTTGTGTCGTCGGACTACATGGACTCCGATCCCAAGGTCCTCAAGACCGAGGGCTTCAACATGTTCACGGTCGGCCAGGACTTCTCCAAGGCCGTGAAGAGCCTGCAGGACGGGCTGACCGCGCTCGAGCAGGGTGAGACCCCACCATGGGGCTACGACGACATCGGCCAGGACTTCGGCGTCGCCTACACGGGCCTGCGCGACGGCATGTACCAGTCGATGGGCAGCCTGGCGGAGCGGCTGGCGGGGATGGGGATCGCCTTCACCAAGATGGGCGTGGCCCACGAGCGGAACGAGGCCGACGAGCTGGACATCTGGCGGAAGACGACGGCCGAGTACGACGGTCAGGTGAAGGTGACGACGTTCGTCGGCACGACCCCTGACCAGCGAGAACCACCCACGCGGACGCACCCGCACAAGTAGGGTGAGAGGCGTACTTCGTTCACATGTCAGGAAGAGGCCCCGCAGCATGACCGAGGCACGGGACAACAAGGCCGAGACTGCGGCCGAGATCAAGGCGCGCAAGGAGCGGGAGAGGGACGAGCTGTACGCCCTCGACATCTCGGGCGCGGAGTGGCACTCCGCGCCCGGCACCGAGGAGCACGAGGAGCGGGTCGAGATCGCGTACCTGCCGGAGGGCGCCGTCGCCATGCGTTCTTCCCTCGATCCCGACACCGTGCTGCGGTACACCGAAGCGGAGTGGCGGGCGTTCGTACTCGGGGCGCGGGACGGGGAGTTCGACCTGGAACCGGCGCCGCACAACGGTGGGGTGGCGGCCGAGTAGGCGCTCCGCTGGTAGTGCGGCGATGGGCCTTCGTAGTGCCGCGATGCGCCTATTCGTAGTGCCGCGATGCGCCGTCGGTCGACTGCGGGTCCGTCGTGGCTGGTCGCTCCCCCAAGTTCCCGGCTTCGCTCGAACAGGGGGTACCCCCATCGCGGCGGAGCCGCGTTCGACGCAGTCCCGCGCCCCTTCAGGGCGCGGTCGGCGCCTAAGATCAAGCTCTCGTAACGCGAAGGCGTCCGCGTTGGCGGAGGACGGGGATCCATGACCGGCTCGACCGAGGACTACGCACCGCACCCCCACATAGGCGGCCGGACCGCCGTGCTGCGTGCGCTGGCCTCATGGCGCGCAGCCGTGCCCGGCGCTCCGCGCGTGATCGTGCTCACCGGCAGCTCCGGCAGTGGGCGTTCGCGACTGATCACCGGCTTACTGATGTTGTGCGAGCCGGAATACCGCAAGCGACTGCCGCTGGGCGAGATGGATCCCTCGACGGTGCCGCCGGAGCTACCGCCCCCGGCGGTGCCGGCCCCCGACGGGCTGACCGCCGCCCAGGTCCTGTGGCTGCTCGCCGACCACTACGAGTTGAAAACCACCAGCACCCATGACGTGTACGCCGAACTGGCCGCGCGCGACGAGCCGGTGACCGTCGTCGTACCGGACGTCGACCGCGCCGGTCCGGTACGGGCCGCGGGCGAACCCGCACGGCTCGTACGGGAGGTGCTCGCGCCCCTGGCCGCCACCGAGACGGTCCGGCTCCTGGCCGAGGTTCCGCGTCCGCTGGCCGCGGAGCTGGCCGCGGGTCTGCCGCCCGGCACCGTGCAGGTCATCGATCTCGATGAGCCGGAGTGGGCCGACCCCGAGGGCCTGGTGCTGCACGCCCAGGCGGCGCTGAACCCCGACTTCGGGGCACCGGAGCTGCCGTTCACCGTCGATCCCGCCGCCCGCCTCGCCCTGGGAGCGGCCATCGGCCGCCGCGCCGGTACCAGCCCGCTGGTCGTGCAACTCGCCGTCCAGTGTCTCCTGATGGCCCCCGAGGGCTTCGACCCGGCCGACGAGAGCCGGTTGCCGACGTCCGTGGGCGAGGCCCTCGACCTGCACGCCGGACGGCTCGGCGTCGACCCGCAGACACTGCGGCTGATGCTGGCCCCGCTCGCCTTGGCCGAGGCCGACGGCATACCGGTCCAGCTGTGGGCGCGGCTGGTGAACGCGGTCGCCGGGCAGGACATGAGCCAGGCCGTGGCGGGCGGGATGCTGCTCGCCGGGCCGTTCGTACAGCCGGAAGAGCAAGAGGGGGACGGCAGCGCGCGTACGCTGCTCCGGCTGCTGCACCCGGCCATCGGCGACGAGATCCGCACCGGGCTGCCCAGCGTCCGCGCCGCCCAGACGCAGATCGCGATGGCGCTGCTGGAGGCCGTGCCGGACCAGGACTGGAGCAAGGCCGACCCCTACGTACGCGACCACATCGCGGGCCACACCCTGGAAGCCGGACTGCTGCCCCAACTCCTCACGGATCCCGGGCTGTTCGTCCACGCCGACCCGGTCCCGCTGCGCGCCGCCGTCGAGGCCGTCCCGACCGAGGAACTCGGCGCACCGGCCCGCACCTACCTGCGTACGGCCCCTCTGCTGACCCGCACCCAGGCACCCGCCGTGCTGCGCGCCGCCCTGCTGGAAACCGCGTTCGCCGAAGACGGTCTACCCGAGTACGCCGACGCCACACACCAACGGCTCGGCCTCGACCTGCCCTGGCAGACCCTGTGGAGCCTGCCCGTCCCCGGCATCAGCGCAGTGACCGTCGGCAGCCTGCCCCGGCCCGAGGGAACGGCCGTCCCGGTCGCCGTGTTCGTCGTACCCGCGGCGACGCCCGGTGCGCAGCCGGTCGGCGAGCCCGAGGACGCGGCCCGTTCCGCGGTGCTCGTCCATGGCCTCGTACGACCGGGCGACCGCGGCGACACCTGCCCTGACATCGACCCCGGGCAGATCCTGCGCCCGTCCGAGGAGGAGCGGGCCGCCGCCCCGCTGGGCCTGAGCCGCGGCGCCGACTACCTGCGTGTCTGGGACCGGGCGAGTCAGGAGGTCGTGGCCGCGCTGATCTCCGACACACCCTTCACCGCCGCCGACCTGTCCCCCGACGGCATCCTCGTCGTCGCGACCGAGCGCGGGGCGAAGGCCCTCCGAATCCGCCCGGCGGACCCGGCGGAACCGGCGATAGCCTCATAGCGACACACCGTCCCCACACGTACGACCAGCCATACCGAAGGAGCCTCCCCTTGACCAGCCAGGAGCAGGCGGCGGCACGGGGCGCGGGCGCGCCCGAAGGTGCCCGTCCGGTCACCGGCCCCGGCAACACGGCCGTCTTCACCTACGTCGATCCGGCGAACGGCGAGGAGACGACCCTCTTCCGCAACTCCGGCCCGGGCCTGCCACCCGCCGAGTACCAGGCGTGGGCCGACCTGCGGCGGATGAACGTACCCGTCGACAATGTCGTCGCCGTCCACACCGACCTGCGTCCCAGCCTGCTCCCCGGCGGTTACACGGCCGAACTCCTGGGCGCCTTCCCCAACGCCAAGCTCTCCTGCTCGCAGAGCTACGGAACCCGTTTCGAGGAGCGCGCGCAAGGCGTCGCCGCGCTGATCGAGCAGGTCGAGATGCTGCACCGGGTCGCCGGCGGGCAGCCGACGCCCCGCCCGCACCGCCTCCCCGTTCCCTCTCGGGTGACGCCCGCGGAGCCGATGCGTGACGTGGCCCTCGGCCGCCACCTCGTCGAGGTCTTCGGCCAGGACGGCGTACGGCGCTACGACGCCGACGACATCGCCGCCAGCCCCCTGCCCGAGACCGCCAAGTGCACCCTGACCTGGGCAGGGCTCCCCGCCGACCTCCCCCTCTTCTTCACAGCCGACCGGCCCGACAGTCCTCCGGCCGGTGGCCTGTTCACCGACGCGGCCACGAATCTGCGCGAACGCCGCAGCCCGGCCGGCGACGAGAAGATCGCCACTCTGGCGCACCTGGCCCGGATCGGCTTCGACGGGGTCGCGGTCATCGCGGTGCAGTGCCTGCCCGGTACGACGGAACCGGACGGCCTCGGCGCGCTGTGGGCGGTGGACCCGGTCACCGCCGAGGCCCGCTACATCAACGTCTCCGCCGCCGCCTTCGCCCGGTGTCTGGCGCTGCTCGCCGTGGTGCGGCGACGGATGCAGGGCCTGGACCCGGTCGCGGCGGGCGCTGAAGTGGCGGTACTGCAGGAGCAGTTGGTGGCCGTCGACGCGTCCGCGCTGGCCAACGCCGAGACCTGGTGGTCGCTGATCGTCGAGCAGATGTGGCACGGGTTGTTCTGATCGGCCCCCTGAAGGTCCCACGCTGAGCGAACTGAGAGAACCGATCCCCGCTGAGCGCATTGAGAGAACGCTGAGCGCGTTGAGAGAACTGGGAGAGCACCCGTGACGTCGGACAGCCCGGCACCGCCGACCACACCCGAGCAGGCCCTCGACATCGTCCGCGGCCGCTACGCACAGCCCAAGCTGCCGGACGGCACCCCCGCCGAACTCCGCGTCGAGGAATTCGACATCGGCTACCTGGTGTACGCGGTGTTCCCCCCTGTCACGGACGCCGCCGGCCGGCCCCAGCCCGCTCCGCCCGGCGGCAGCAAGATCGTGGTCTCCAAGGAGACCGGCGAGACCGTCACCGTCCCCAACTACCCGACGGAGACGGCGATCGCGCTGTACCGCAGGCAGCACCAGTGATCGGTGGGTGATCAGTACAGCGAGAACCCACCGCTGTGCCGCCCTTGCCTCTTCCTGGACTGCGAGGACTGACCCTCCGGCCTCCTCGGCTCGGACGGCCCCGAGGAGTGGTCACCGCCCGCCAGTGGCTCCCCGTGCCTGATCTGCTCGCGCTCCTCGTCGGAGAGCGACTCCCACTGGCCGCGCAGGGACGCCATATCTCCTCCCAGGGAGCGTGCCACCGCGGGGTCGTCCATGGCGTCGCGCAGGGCGAGGTGGCCGGAGAGCAGCCTCTTCGCCGCGTCCTGCAGGTCCTTGCCGACGCCGTCGGTCTCGGACAGCCCCCGCAGGGCGGAGTTCAGAGAACGGATCTGCTCCGGTTCGAGCGCCTCGTCCAGCACACCGCGGTCCTGCGAAGCGCCTTGCGGGTTCGGTGAGTTCTCGGGTCGCATCGTCAAGTCGCTTCTCTCGCCGCCCTCGTTCCTCGGACACCCGAAGTATCTCCCGTCACGTGTGGATGCCATGCTGACCCCTCACCAGCCGAAGAGGAGAAGGACCTTATCGTCATGGCTCGGACCCAGGACATAGGAAAAGGCAAAGGAAGCGACCGTTCCGCCGCCGGTCTCGTCGGCAGCGCCTTCGGCCGCCTCGGGCGCTGGGGCGGCCTGGTCTTCCTCCTCGCTGGCCTCGCCCTGAGCGGATGGGGCGCGTACGAGGGGGCGTACCTGGCGGGTTGGGCGGGCACGCACGGCACCCTGACGGTGCAGCAGTGCGAGGTGAGCTACCCCAACAACGCCTCCCGCAGCAGCCGCATGAATCGCCGCCCCGTCCGCTGCGAGGGCACCTTCGTCTCCGACGACGGCAAGAGCAGGGACGCGGCCGCCGCGGTGCAGGTCAAGCAGCGGTACGCGGCGGAAACCGAACTGTCTGTGCAGCAGACCGACGCGCCCGCGACGGACACCTCCGCGGACGGCGACTACGTGCAGAGCGGCATGGACCGCGCCTGGCGCTTCTTCGGCGCCTTCTTCGGCGGCTGGGTCCTCACGGGCCTGGGTCTCTTCTGCCTCGCCACCGGTTACGCGCCGTTCGGCGAGAGCCGTATCTCGTTCGGCGAGAGCCGTATCTCGTTCGACGCGGCGTGGGATGCGGCGGGGCGGGGAGTGACGCGGCCGATCCTGATCGGGATGATCGGTGTGGGGCTCGTGGGAGCCGGGGTGTCGTTCCTGGTCAGCTACTTCGTCTGACCCTCTTCTGACGCCTCGTCTGACCCTTCGTTTGGATCTTCGGCTGACCGCCCCAATGGCGGCGCGGGTTGACGTCGGAGGGTAATCTGCGCCGGTCAACTTCGCACTGATCTCTGTTCGTTCAGTGGCGTACGCAGTCAACCACGGGGTCTCCCAGTCATGTCGACCATTCCTCCGCAGTACCAGAATCAACCGCCGTATGGGCAGCCGCAGCAGCCGTACGGGCAACAGCGGCCACCGTACGGATACCCGCAGCAGCCGCAGCCTCAGCCCCGGCCCCAGCGAGGTCCTCAGCGCCCGCAGCCGGGAGGCCTGTTGCGGGTCGTGAAGTCCGCCGCCGTCGTCATAGCGATCTTCGGTGGTCTGGCGTACTACGTCTGGGACTACAACACCAGCCCCACCGGCGGAAAGGCGAAGGCACAGGCCGCGGCGTCCGCGCAGGCCAAAGAGGACGCGACACACAACCCGAACGTCGGCGACTGCGTCAAGGTCAAGGACACGCAGGGCCATCCGCTTCCGACGATCGTCGACTGCAACTCCCCCGAGGCCGAGTACAAGACGGCTGACCAGCTGTTCGGCGATCACATGCAATGCCCGTCGAAGTACGACTACGGCCTCCAGTACCACGACAGCAATCAGCTCGACTACACGTTGTGCTTCACCAAGGTCTGACCCTCGGCCTCCCCCTTTCTCCCGGCCGCCGTCCGCAGTCAGCCGTCCGCAGGAGCGGGCGGCGGGCGGCGGCCTGTTGCCACTCGGGACCGTACGCCGTGAACGCAACCAGGCGGACCTGCAAAGGGTTTGTGACAGCAACCCTCTGAAGGTGCCTGCGGGTGATTCCGTAGACTTTGCGGACGGCTGTACTCCTGTGTGATTTTGCGTTGCCGATGAGGGAGTTGTACGGCCGAGGCGTTTGACGGGGGTGCATTCTGCTGTGTCGATGATGCTGCCGGGCGAGCTCGAATGGGTTCTCCAGATGCTCGGCTACCGCTGGCCGACGGCAGACGAGGACAAGCTCAGAGAGTGCGCCACACTCTGGCGGAAGTTCGGCGACGACGTCACCGAACTGCACGCCTCGGCGAACGCCAGCGCCCGCCAGGTGGTCGCCCACAACGCCGGCGAGTCGATCGACGCGTTCACCAAGGTCTACGCCAAGTTCGACGGCGGCGGCTCCGGCGGCTACCTCGCGAACGCCGCGCAGGCCGCCTACATCATCGCGACCGTGCTGGAGGCCTGCGCCTACCTCGTCGAGTTCGCCAAATGGGCGGTGATCGCCCAGCTGATCGCTCTGGCCTTCGAGATCGCCTCCGCCCAGGCCGCCGCGCCCTTCACCTTCGGCCTGTCGGAGGTCGCCGGACTCGGCGCGACCCAGGCCGCCCGGCTGATCGTGCGCCGCCTCCTCGACGAGCTCAAAGAGGCGCTGATCGAGTCGATCGTCGGGGCGATGAAGCAACCCGCGATCATGATGATCCAGGCGATCATCACCGACCTGATCCGCCAGACGGTGAACGTCGGCTTCGGCGCCCAAGAGGGTTACGACCTGGCCACGACCGTCAAGAAGGGCGCCGACAGCGCCTGGGACGCCATCAAGGAGACCCCGGAGACCCTCGTCCAGGGCGTGCGCGACAGCCTGGGCGCGAAGGCCGGCCACAGCGCCCACCACGCCATCGACAGCCGTGTCGGCGGCCACCACGGTGGCACGGAGGACGGCGACGGGGGTACCGACTCGCCCCATGATGACGGGGATTCGAACACGTCCAGTGGTGACGGGCATTCGAACTCGTCCGACGGTGAGGGGGGTTCGGACTCGTCCTCGGATTCGTCGTCCAGCTCCTCCTCCGACTCATCTTCGTCCCACTCCCACTCCAGTGGCTCCGACGCGTCGGGTTCGGACTCCTCGACGTCGACGCGTTCGGGCACCGACGCGGGCACGCACATAGGTGACGGGATATCCGCCGACACCGGCGGCCACAGTGTCGGTGGGTCGGATCTGGGCGCTGGTCCGGGTTCCGAATCGGGCTCCGACTCGGGCTCCGACTCGGGGTCTGGCCACAGTCCCTTCAGCTCGGACTCGTCGGCCCCGAGCCCGACGCCCTCACACTCGGGTCCGACACTGTCGGACTTCGACGATCCGTCGCCCAGTGGAGCTTCGCACGGTGCTGCGGACTCGGGCGATTCGTCCGGCGCCGCGAACACCTCCGTCCCTTCCCACTCCGGCGGCGGCGCCTCCGTGACCGGCGTCTCGTCGCCGACCCCGCATTCCGTATCCACCCCCACGTCGTCCGGGGTTACGTCGTCGCCGACGAGCGGCCACGGCACGATCGGCACCTCGATCGACAGCCTGGCAGCCGGCGTCCCCACCCACTCCGACGACGCGGCGCACACGCCTACGCCCACGACGAGCGATCCCTCTCCTGCGGGTACCGGGGGCCGCGCGGACGGCGGCTCGGCCATGCCGACGTCTCCCGTGGCGCCCTCCACCGGGAGTGATGTGGTCGGCTCGCACCTCGGCGGGAGCACGTCCGGTACGTCCGCCAGCACCCCGTCCGGCGCGAGCCCGACCAGCCCAGCGCCCGACTCGGGCGCGGCGAGGACTCCTTCGGCCGGGACACCCCGTACGCCCTCTTCCACGGGGACGGGACCTGCCTCCACGCCCAGCCCCACATCTTCTACGACGACGCCACGGAGCACTCCGACGCCGACGGCGGAGACTCGCGTTACCGGTACGACGGACGGTCGCGTCGCCACTACGGCGGGCAGTCGCATTCCCGGTACGACGGACGGTCGCACATCTGGCGTGCCGGACGGGCGCACCCCTGGCACGCCGGACGGTCGTCGCACGTCCGGCACGGCGAACGGTCGCACGTCTGGCACGCCGGACGAACCCACCCCCAGCACGCCCGACGAACACACATCCAGCACCCCAGACGAACCCACCCCCACCACACCCGACGAACACACATCCAGCACCCCAGACGAACCCACCCCCACCACACCCGACGAACACACATCCAGCACCCCAGACGAACCCACCCCCACCACACCCGACG
>CBFHCJ010000162.1:0-11075 GCA_965654005.1 uncultured Streptomyces sp.
GGCGTAGATCTCCTGCTCCACGCCGTGCGGGCTGCGTGAGCGCAGGATGCGGCCCCCCAGTTCCACGTCGCACAGCGGTCACCGGCAACGACGCCGCAGAAAGGCGCAGAACAGTGCAGACAACTCCCGAGCTTGCCTCAGAGCGCACCCAGCCCGACGCGCCAAGAACACTCAGACAGCGGCACATCCGAATGATCGCCCTTGGCGGCATCGTCGGCGCGAGCCTCTTCGTCGGCAGCGGAGCGGTCATCCACGCCGTGGGCCCGGCCGGCATCCTCTCCTACGCTCTCGGCGGCCTCCTGGTCATCCTCGTCATGCGGATGCTGGGAGAAATGGCCACCGCATCGCCCGCTCTCGGGTCTTTCATGGAATACGCCCGAGCATCACTCGGCGGCTGGGCCGGCTACACGATCGGCTGGCTGTACTGGTACTTCTGGGTGGGCGTCGTCGCGTTCGAGGCGGTCGCGGGTGCCAAACTGCTCATGCTGTGGATTCCAGGCGTACCCCAATGGGTCTTCTCGCTGGTCCTGATGACCCTGCTCACCGCCTCGAACCTCGTGTCCACCCGTTCGTTCGGTGAAACCGAGTTCTGGCTGGCCTCCATCAAATTCACCACGATCGTCGTCTTCCTCTTCACCGGTACCCTCTTCGCTCTCGGGATCTGGCCCGGATCGAAGATGTCGGTAGGCAACGTCGCCCTCGGCGGCTTCGCCCCCCACGGCCTGTCGGCCGTCCTCCACGGCATCGTGATGGTGATCTTCGCCTACGTCGGCACCGAGATCGTGACCATCGCGGCGGCGGAGTCCGCGGACCCGGTGAAGTCGGTGGTCAAGGCGACCTCCTCCACCGTCTGGCGTGTGATCATCTTCTACGTCGGCTCGGTGACCCTGCTGGTGATGATCACCCCGTGGGACCAGATCCCGACCCAGATCAGCCCGTATGCGGCCGCCTTCGGCAAGATGGGTATTCCCGCGGCGACCACCGTCATCAACGTGGTCGTCCTGACCTCCGTGTTGTCCGTACTGAACTCCGGCCTGTACACCGCGTCGCGGATGCTGTTCGCACTCCAGCGCAACAACTGGGCGCCGAGATGGGTCGCCGACCGCAACCGGAAGGGCACGCCCTGGAAGGCCATTCTGGCCTGTACGTCCGCCGGCTATGTCGCCGTCGTCATGAGCTACGTCGCGCCGGACACCATCTTCGATTTCATCATCAACTCCGCGGGGGCTGTGGGCCTGTTCGTCTACGCGATCATCGCCGGATCGCAGCTGCGCATGCGGCGGCAGCTGGAGCGGGACGCGCCTGAGCGGCTCAAGCTGCGCATGTGGGGCTACCCGTATCTGAGTTGGATCACCCTGGCGGGCATCCTGGTCGTGGTGAGCTCCATGTTGCTGGTTCCGGACGCCCGCTCACAGCTCTACCTCAGCGTCCTCAGCCTGGCCGCCATCCTTGCCACTTACCTGATCGTGCAGTACGTGCAGAGAACCGCTGCACGTCGCTGACGACCACCAGGTGCGGATACCCGTCAGCCCACCGCGCACCGTGCGGCCTCGGCGCCTGTGGCTCACGCACGCAGTCCTCCAGGCCGCCGGGCGCGCCCTACAGCAGTCCGGCGGCAGCATCGTCAACATCACCTCCCGGCCGGCCACGATCGGCGTCCCCACGATGGGCGTCCCCACGATGGGCGTCCACAGCGCCGGCAAAGGCGCGATGAAGGCTCTGACGGCCGCAGCCGCCGTGGAACTCGCGCAGTAATTCGCACACCCCAGGGAAAAGTCATGTCCAACGAGAACCCGCCCGTCCTGACCGGGCCCGCCCTCTGGAGCGCCCAGGCCCACGTCCCGTCCGTCCTGGGACGCCAGCTGACCGTCGAACGCGCCGAAGGAAGCTATGTCTTCACCACCGATGGCCGCCGTCTGTTCGACGGCACCGCCGGTCTGTGGCACGCGAACGTCGGTCACGCCCGCCCCGAACTCGCCGAGGCCGCCTACGAGCAGATGCGGCGCCTGGAGACGTACCACATCTTCGGCCGCTACCTGAACGACCGAGCCGTCGAACTCGCCGAGCGTCTGGCCTGGCTCTCCCCCATCGACGACCCCAAGGTCATCCTCAACAGCGGCGGCTCCGACGCCATCGACGTCGCCTGCAAGCTCGCCCGCCGCCACTGGCAGCGCGAGGGACGCACCGACAAGACCGTGATCCTCAGCCGCGAGTTCGCCTACCACGGCCTGCACGCCTACGGAACCAGCATCGCCGGCCTCGACTTCAACCGCGTCGGCTACGGCACCGAGTCGCTGGTGCCCGAGACCGCGCGCGTGTCGACCTACGACATCCACTCGGTCGAACGCACAGTGCGCCGCATCGGTCCGGAGAATGTCGCGGCGATCGTGGCCGAGCCCATCCAGGGAACCGGCGGCGTCATCCCGCCGGTCCCCGGCTATCTGGAGGGCCTGCAGCGTATCTGCCGCGAGATGGACATCCTCCTGATCATCGACGAGGTCATCACCGGGTTCGGCCGTACGGGCCACATGTTCGCCACCGAGCGGTACGGCCTGCGGCCCGACCTGATCACCTTCGCCAAGGGCATCACGTCGGGATACGCCCCGCTGGGCGGCGTGTTGGTCGCATCCCATATCTGGCAGCCGTTCTATCGCGATTCCTCCGACACCCCCGTCTTCCGCCATGGCGCCACCTATGCCGGGCACGCCACCGCCTCAGCCGTCGCCCTGCGCAACCTCGACATCCTCGAAGTGGACAAGCTGCTGCCCCGAGTGACCGAGCTGGAGCAACTGCTCGCCCGCGAAATGAACCGCCTTACGGCCCGGGCAGCGGTCGCGGAGACGCGTGTGGCAGGTCTCCTGGGCGGCATCACGCTCACGGACGGCCTCAGCGCCGAGGCGGTCACCGACGAACTGGTCGAGCACGGTTTCATCACTCGTCCGCTGCGCGGCAACACCGTGCAGATCAGCCCGCCGTTCATCACCACCGACGACGAGATCCGGCAGCTCGTGGCCGCCATAGACGCCGTCATCGCCGACCAGGAAGCCAATTGACTGCTCCCCTCCCTGAAGGGAGGGGAGCCCTTCCTTTCGGACCGAGTGGGGATTCCTGGCTCAGGCTGCCTCCGGGAGGGGCGCTCCCGGGGGTCTTACGCCTTCGGCGCCAGCCGGGTTCAGACCTGCCCGGAGGAGCTCACGCGGGCGGAGTTCTTGTCTCTGCAGCTTCCGGGCCAAGCCGCGGCGCGGCGATTCGGCCCTGGAGGTCTTCGGGGAACCTTCGGAGTGCATGACAAATGAGTCGAGAAGCGTCCGGCAAGGCGAGAGACACAACCACGACAAGGACACCTCCGAGCGTGCCCGGGCGAGAACGACGGTCCGGCGGAACAAGCTCGTGTCGCTCCGTCGAAGCCGTCGATCATCACGCCCAAGCCAGGCCCGGCGCTCTTGGCGTATCGGGCTCGCTATGGTCGTCAGGTGACCAGTAACCCCACATCACGCGACTACAACAAGGCATCGGTCCTCGATGTGACCCTCTCCAGGGCGCCCTTGACGCGGAACGAGCTCATGGAGCTGACGGGCTTGAGCAAGGCCACGGTGTCCAGAGCGGTGGAGGAGCTCAGGGCCGATGGCTTCATCGTCGATGGCGGAGTCGATGAGGTCACCGGCCGGGGCCGCCGGTCCACCTATCTGGACGTGCCCGGCACGACCGGGCACGTCGTCGGTATCAGTTTCGGCGCGCAAACCACCTGTGTCCTGGTGACCGACCTAAGGGGCCGCGAGGTCCAGCACGCGATGGTTCCCACCGCCGATCACCAGGAGGTCAGGAACGCCGCACAGTGGCTGGTCGACTTGATTGCGGAGACCAGCGAATCCGCACAGGGCCCCTTGCGCCAGATCGTTGCCGCGGTGCCCGGCCGTGTCCGGAACGGCACGGAGATCTTCGGTCCAGCGGAGTCGATGAAGATCTTCGCGGGCTCTGATCTCCAGCGAGCCATTGAAGATCTGGTCAACGCTCCTGTGCTCCTCGACAGTGACGCCAACGCCTCCTTGCTCGGGATCCTCACCAAGGACGCCACCATCAGGAATGCCGCGCTCTTCAGTGTCAGCACCATACTGAACTTCGCCAGCTGCACAGATCACGAGCTCGCCCGTGGGAGTACGCCTACCTTCGGCGATATCGGGGTGCTCTCCTCAGGAGTCGACGACGAGATCCTCGATGAGCTGCTGAGCACGAGAGGTCTCCTTCGGTTTGCCCGTGAGCGGGGACTCGACCTCAAGCGCATCGAAGATCTCTGGCCGGCACCGCACGCCGAGGTGTCACAAGCCGATCTGGCGCCCACCGAGGTGTCGCGCGCCCAGGTGCTGGAGGCGTTCACCACGGCGATCGTGACTGCTGTCAGTGTCGTCGCCGTGACGCTGGACCCGGAGTCGGTCTTCTTCGTCGGCCGGTTGCGTCCACTCGTCGACGAAGTGCTCCCCGAGGTGCGCAGACGACTCGACCAGAGCCTTCCGGCGGTCCCGGAGATCAAGACGGTGGCGCACCTGATCGGTCTGTCGACGGCACAAGGGGCGGTGTACGCGTGCCTGACCATGGCTCAGGAACGGCTACGAGACGCTGTGCTCGGGGCACGCCGCCAGAGCCAACTTACAGAGCAATCCGCACCGGCCTTCTGAGTCGACCACCCAATGGCGCCCCGCCCAGGCTTGAGGAGAACGAGCGTCTGAGCACAGCACGGCCGCATCGGCCCCACGCGGCCGAGGAGGACGTCCCGACCGCGACCGGCCGCGTGGGGCTTGAACACGGAAAGCCGCGATCAGCCGACCAGCCGCCGGTCCGCATCCGACGAGGGGAGGCGGCTCGGGGCCGCCTCCCCTCCGGAGATCCGCCCCGGCCGAAAGGCCTTCGTCCGGAACGTCACGGCAGTCAACCGGCAGTCTCACATCCAGCGCGCTCTCCAGTGTCCCGGCATAGACTCGAGGAAAGATCGAGTCAGCTCGCGCCAGGGCCCGCCGCGCCGGCGAAGGGGGCAGGCGGGCGGGTTGCAGACAGATGAGGGGCTCCTGATCAGGTGACCCGCTTGATGGACACTGTCTGCTACTGATGTTGAACACGCTGCCACCGCACCCGAGCGACTCGCTCTGTCCACGGTGCCTGGAGATGCTGGAGACATAAGGTACCGAAGGCGAGATGATCGACCATGCAGACACCGGCAGTCGTCGCCGTAGTGGACCCTGACGGAATACTCACGAGTTGGAGCCTCGGCGCACAGGAACTCCTTCGGTACTCCGCCGCCGAGGTGGTGGGCCGACCCGCAGCCGATCTTCTCGCCTCCCCTCTTCCCGAGAACGTACGCATGCGTCTGACTGCCTCGGAAGACTGGGCCGCTCCGGTCACGTTGCGCCACCGCGACCGTGACCTCGTGGCGTGCACGCTGCACGCCCGCCCGCTGGTCGCCGGTGACGGACGGACCGGTTGGCTGCTGGACGCCACCCGCACGCAGGACACCGACGGCGGCGTGGACCGGGACGGTGAGGAGCGGCTGCTGCGCCGGGCGTTCGACGAGGTGCCCTTCGCGCTGGGCGTGTTCGACAACAGAGGTCGGATGGTGCGTATCAGCCACCGCTTCGAGAGGAACGCCGGCGCCACCGCGCAGGAACTGCGCGGGCTGCGGCTGAGCGAGGCCCTCCATGGGCCGGTGTTCGAGGCAGACCAGTCGGTCATGGACCGCGTCATCGCGACAGGCGAGCCGGAGCACGTCGAGCGGTACGTGCACCTTCCGGGTGAGGCACGGGCACACGCCTGGGGCATCTACGTGTCGCCGCTCAAGGACCCGTCCGGCCTCGTCCGAGGCGCCCTGCTGTCCGCCCTGGACTACACCGAACAAGACACCGCCCGCTCGCGGCTCGCCCTCCTCAACAGGGCCTCCGAACACATCGGCAGCAGCCTGGACGTCACGCGGACCGCCCAGGAGCTGGTGGAAGTGGCGGTGCCCGGGTTCGCCGACGTCGCCTCGGTCGAACTGTTGGAGGCCGTGCTGCACGGCGAGGAACCCGCCCCGATTCCCGCCGTAGGCCCTCTGCTGCTACGGCGCACCGCGGTGCGCTCCACCGTCGAGCCCGCACTCGAAGCAGTCCAGGTGGCCGACTACCCGGTCGACTCACCCCCGATTCGCTGCCTCTCCACCGGCCGAGGGAGCGTCCACCTGCCCACCGATCCGGAGATCACGGACTGGCTCGCACAGGACCCGGCCCGCGCCGCCTGGGTGCGTGAGCACCGGCCGCACTCGTTCGCGATGGTGCCCCTGCGCGCTCGCGGCACCAACCTCGGGGTGGTGGTCTTCACCCGCCTTGCCGAATCCGCCCTACCGTTCGATCTCGCGGATCTCGAGATCGCGGAGGAGTTCGCTGGGCGCGCCGCCGTCTGCATAGACAACGCCCGCCGGTACACCAAGGAATATCGCACCGCCCTGGTACTCCAGCAAAGCCTTCTACCGCAGCGCCTGCCCAAGCAGGCTGCTGTGGAGGCGGCCGGCCGCTACCTGCCCGCCGGTGCGCAGGCGGGCGTGGGCGGGGACTGGTTCGACGTCATCCCGCTCTCCGGCGCACGGGTCGCCCTGGTCGTGGGCGACGTCGTCGGCCACGGCATCCACGCCTCGGCGGCCATGGGCCGCCTGCGTACCGCGATGCGCACCCTCGCCGACGTGGACGTGCCTCCCGACGAACTCCTCGCGCACCTGGATGACCTGGTCATCCGGCTCAGCGCCGACGGCGCCGACCCGGAAGGGATCACCGGCGACGTCGGAGCTACTTGTCTGTACGCGGTCTACGACCCGGTCTCCCGCACCTGTTCCGTGGCCAGCGCGGGCCATCCCCCTCCTGTCCTGGTAACCCCGGACGGCAACGTCAGCCTGCTCGCCTTGACCCCTGGCCCGCCGCTGGGCCTGGGCGGGCTGCCCTTCGAAAGCTTCGAACTCGACGTACCCACGGGCAGTCTTCTGGCGCTCTACACCGACGGCCTGATCGAAGCCGGCCACCGTGATGTGGACGAGGGTCTGCAGGCGCTCAGCACCGTGCTCGCCGACGGCGGGCGCTCCCTCGAGAGCACGTGCGACACCGTGCTCCATGCGATGCTCGACGGGCAGCCTGCCGACGACGTCGCGTTGCTCGTCGCCCGCACGCGGACCCTGGACACCAAAAGTGTCGCGATCTGGGACCTGCCCGACGACCCGGCCGTGGTCGGCCACGCCCGTGCCCAGATCTCCGACCGGCTCCGGTCCTGGGGACTCGAGGAAATGACCTTCGTCACCGAACTGGTGGCCAGCGAATTGGTCACCAACGCCATCCGGTACGCCGCCCCACCCATCCAACTGCGGCTGATCAGGGACCGGTCGCTGATCTGCGAGGTCTCGGACGCCAGCAGCACGTCCCCGCACCTGCGCCGCGCCCGCACGATGGACGAGGGCGGACGGGGGCTGATGCTGGTCGCCCAGCTCACCGAAGCTTGGGGCACGCGCTACACCAACACGGGCAAGACCATTTGGACCGAGCAGACCATGGCCCGCCACAACCGTTGAAGTGACCGCAGGAACTCCTGTTGACCTTGTGTCGGCGTGACACCGTGAGGCTGACAGGCGGTCGTTGCCGCGGCGCGCCCGGAAGCCCGGTCGTGTGGGTCCGCCGTTGCCCGCTGTGGGGCAGGCAAGGCGCGGCACGGTCGGTGAGTCAGCGGGCGGTCTGCGTGTGGACGTACTCCACGAGCCGGGTGAGGGCGTCCGGGTCGGTGGACGGCGGGACGCCATGGCCGAGGTTGAAGACATGGCCTTCGAGACCGGCGGCGGCGTCGAGCACCTCGCGGGTCTTGGCCTCGACCGCCTCCCTCGGGGCGAAGAGGACGGCCGGGTCGAGGTTGCCCTGGAGGGCCTTGCCGGGGCCGACGCGGCGGGCCGCCTCGTCGAGCGGGACGCGCCAGTCGACGCCGACGACGTCCGCGCCGGCCTCGCCCATCAGGCCGAGCAGTTCGCCTGTGCCGACGCCGAAGTGGATACGGGGGACGCCGTACCCCTCGACGGCGCGGAAGACCTTGGCGGAGGCGGGCAGCACCGAGCGGCGGTAGTCGGCGGGGGCGAGGGCGCCGGCCCATGAGTCGAACAGCTGGATGGCCGAGGCGCCCGCTTCGATCTGGACCTTCAGGAAGGCGGCCGTGATGTCCGCGAGCCGGTCCACCAGGTCGGCCCACAGCTGCGGGTCGCCGTGCATGAGCGCCTTGGTGTGCTCGTACGTGCGCGACGGGCCGCCCTCGATGAGGTAGCTCGCGAGGGTGAAGGGGGCGCCCGCGAAACCGATCAGCGGGGTCCCGCCCAGCTCGGCGGTGAGCAGCTGGATGGCCTCCGTGACGTACGAGACGTCGTCCGGGGTCAGGTCGCGGAGTTGGGCGAGGTCGGCACGGGAGCGGATCGGGCGCTCGACGACCGGGCCGACGCCGGGCTTGATGTCGAGGTCGACGCCGATGGCCTTGAGGGGGACGACGATGTCGCTGAAGTAGATCGCCGCGTCCACGCCGTGCCGGCGGACCGGCTGGAGCGTGATCTCGGTGACCAGCTCGGGCCGCATGCAGGACTCGAGCATCGGGATGCCCTCGCGTACCTTGCGGTACTCGGGCAGGGAGCGCCCGGCCTGCCGCATGAACCACACCGGGGTGTGCGGCACGGGCTCGCGCCTGCACGCCTTCAGGAAGGCGGAGTCGTACGTCGCTGTCGGCTGGCCCGTCGCGGGGCGGTCATTGACACTCACGCCAAAAGTCTCGCACGCCGCACGGACGACCCGGCTTGGGGGCAGGCGCCCGCCGCGAGGGGCGCGTTCCCAGGGCGCGGGGCTGTGACGCTGTGCGGCTCCGCCGCGATGGGGGTCCCCCTGTTCGAGCGAGCCGAGAACTTGGGGGAGCGGCCAGCCACAAACGGCCCGCGACCGCCACTCGAACCGATCCCGCACGGCGAATCGGCGCACGGCCGCACCCCCAGTGGCAACGACCACAGCCGCGCCTCGCCAGGCCCGGCGAAACCGCCGGAGGCCGGAGGCTTTGGGTGTCTCTACCTGCGAAATCGCTTTCTTCCCCTTAATCTTCCCCGCATGGCTGCGGCTCAGGGACGACTGACGGACGGCGCTGGCGGAATGGACGACGCGGAGGAGGGGGACCGGGATGCGATGGAGACGGCTCCGCCGCCCTTCCGTGCCGCGGTCGACGCGCTGAGGGCCGCCCGGCTGCGGCCGGAGATCGAGATCGAACCGACGCGCCCGCCGCAGCGGCTCGCCCCGCACACGTACGCGCTGGAGGCCGCGGTCGTCGAGGACGACGAGGACCTGGCCGACGGGCGCCTCGTACTGCTGCACGACCCGGCCGGGCACGAGGCCTGGCAGGGCTCCTTCCGTCTGGTGACGCTGGTGCGTGCCGAACTCGAACCGGAGATGGCCGCGGACCCGCTGCTGCCCGAGGTGTGCTGGTCCTGGCTGACCGGCGCGCTCCAGTCCCGCGGACTGTCCTACGGCGAACCGAGCGGCACCGTCACGCGCGCGAGCTCGCACTACTTCGGCGGCCTCGCCACCCGTCCGGCCGCGTCCCAGATCGAGATCCGCGCCTCCTGGACGCCGCGCGAGGGCCTCGGCGGCGTTCCGGACACGGCCGCCCACCTGGCCTCCTGGTGCGATCTGCTGTCCCAGGTGGCGGGGCTGCCTCCGGCGGGCCCGGGGGACGCCTCGGTGGTGACGCTGCCGCAGCGCCGGGGGCCGCAGCCCCGCTGACGCCACCCTGCCTTCCACACGCACGCATGGAGCATGCCTCTCGTCAATACCGGCTTGACGTTCCTTGCCATCTCTTTGTCGATACGGCCACTTTCGGCCCCGTATCGACAACGTAGTGAACCGACTTGATCTTCGGTTGATCGCTCGTGCGTCCGATTTGCACGGATTGTTACTCACCAAATCGTGATCATTCTCTAAAGGAGCACGAGTTTGGTGCCGAAGACGACTGTGACCTTGAAAGCACGGTTCGTCACGGCTCCATCCCCAGAGCCGGCCCCTCCCGCACCCCCTCCAGGAGGCCTGGTGTCCGTTCTCCTCGAGCAGCCCGCAAGCCTGGTCGCCTACCGCCCGAACAAGCCGACCGCCATGGTCGTCGTGGCCGACCCACGCGTCCGTTCCACCGTCACCCGCCACCTATGGGCGCTCGGAGTGCGCGACGTCATCGAGGCGTCGTCCATCGCGGAGGCCCGCCCCCGTATCGGCAACCCGCGCGACATCTGCGTGGCCGACGTCCACCTCCCCGACGGCTCGGGACTCACCCTGCTGTCGGAGACCCGCGCCGCGGGCTGGCCCAACGGGCTCGCCCTTTCCGCCGCCGACGACATCGGTGCCGTTCGCAACGCCCTCGCGGGCGGTGTGAAGGGCTATGTCGTCACCGGCACGCGTACGAACGTCGGGCTCCCCACCCGACCCGGCGCGGCCCCCATCGGCGCCGCCGCCGCGCGCCTTCACCGCCGCCCCCCGGGTGCCCCGAGCCCCCCGGGCGGCTACCGCGAACTGTCCGGCCGCGAGGTGGAGGTGCTGCGCCTGGTCGCCGAGGGCCAGTCGAACAAGGCGATCGGCGTCTCCATGGGCCTGTCCGCACTGACCGTCAAGAGCCACCTCGCCCGCATCGCCCGCAAGCTCGGCACGGGTGACCGCGCCGGGATGGTGGCCGTGGCCCTGCGGACCGGCATCATCCACTGACCGCATTTCCACTGACCCGCAGTCCGCTAACCCGCAGTCCGCTGACCCGCATTCCAACTGACCCGCACTCCACCGACCCGCATTCCAACTGACCCGCATTCCAACTGACCCGCACTCCGCCGCCCCTCCCCGGCCACGCCCGCATCGAGCCGCCGCCGACCCGTCGGGTCGCCCATCGCCCCGAGCCGCGGGGCGCCCGCATCGACCCCTCGGACGCGGACACCGGAATTCCTCACCAACACGTGTGACACATGACTGGTTTCCGACCCCCCGGGGGGCGGCCGCGGGGCGGGAGGGGGGGGGGGGGGGGGCGCG